>CAKAPY010000167.1 GCA_916719935.1 uncultured Actinomyces sp.
GCTCGCTGAATATGGACGTCGTGTTCTTATTGTTGACTTTGATCCTCAAGGCGCCGCATCTGTTGGCCTGGGCATCAATACCCTGGAGTTGGAACACACAATCTATAACCTCCTGATGAATCCGAAGGAAGATATTCATCAGGCCCTGTGCCACACCTCAATTCCAGGCCTCGATATCGTGCCTGCGAATATCGATCTTTCGGCTGCCGAAGTTCAACTGGTTAACGAGGTTGCACGTGAATCAGCGCTCTCGCGTGTTCTTCGCCCAGTCGTCGATGATTACGACGTGATTCTCATTGACTGCCAGCCTTCGCTTGGACTACTTACCGTCAATGCCTTGACCGCGGCACACGGTGTAATTGTTCCTATGGAAGCGGAGTTTTTTGCTCTTCGCGGTGTCGCATTACTGGTCGAAACCATTGAAACAGTGCGCGATCGCATTAATCCGCGCCTGAAGATCGATGGAATCCTTGCGACGATGGTCGATACCCGCACCTTGCACTCGCGTGAGGTTTTGGAACGACTTGACGAGGCCTTCGGTGACCTTGTTTTCACAACACGGATTGCGCGTACTGTGAAGTTCCCCGATGCTTCAGTCGCGACAGTGCCAATTACCAGCTACGCGCCGAACCACCCGGGCGCGCGTTCCTACCGACGTTTGGCCAGGGAGATCATCGCTCGTGGAGATGTCGCCTGAATATGACGGGACTCAAGCGGCACTTGATGATTTTCAAGTCTCGCTTGAAGTCTTCGAAGGTCCTTTTGACCTTCTGCTCCAATTGATCTCTCGGAAGAAGCTCGATATCACTCAGGTTGCCCTCGCCGAAGTGACCGATGAGTTCATTGCACATATGCGAGCCTTTCCTGATCTTTCACGGACTAGCGAGTTCCTCGTCGTAGCAGCGACTCTATTGGATATGAAGGCAGCGCGTTTGCTTCCTGATTATGAAGAGGCATCCTCACTCAGTAGCGAAGACCTTGAAGCACGTGACCTGCTCTTTAGCCGTCTGCTTCAATATCGGGCATTCAAACTCGCGTCAGGTCAGATCGCTCAACAACTCGAAGCCTATGTGGGTTTAATTCCGCGCAGTGTTGCGCTTGAACCTCAATTCACTCGGCTTCTTCCAGAACTTCGATGGGAAGTTGGCGCTGAGGATCTTGCTCGTGCATGCGCTGACGCGCTCAGCGCCCAGCCACCGACTGTCGAAGTGACGCACCTCCATTCAGCTGCAGTCCCGGTCGCTCAAGAAGCAAAGGTCGTGATCGCATACCTAAGCGCTCATGGCCATGCAACCTTTTCTCAGCTCATCTCGGACGCGCGCGATACGGCTGTTGTTGTCTCGCGTTTCCTCGCTATCTTAGAGTTGTACAGGCGCCGAGCTATTGAGTTCCAGCAGGAAGAGGCTCTTTCAACACTGGAACTCGTATGGAATGGAAATGACCCAAAGGTCGATGAATGGGAGGAGGACGTATGAGCGATGCACTTGACCTTGCTGAGACTCAACTTCTCTTCGCTCCCATCGAAGCAATTTTGATGGTTGTCGATCAGCCAGTTACTGCTCAACAGCTTAGTGGTGTTCTCAATGTGCCAGCTGAAGATGTCGAGCACGTGCTTGAGGCACTCTCCGTGCAATACACTGGACACTCTGGTGGCCGTGAACACGGATTTGAACTTCGGCGTCTAGGCGGAGGATGGCGGATTTATTCGGCTCCTCGCTGGGAGTCGCTTGTGTCCCAGTTTATTGTCGGATCAGGACAATCTAAACTGTCACAAGCTGCTCTGGAAACACTTGCGGTTATTGCCTATCGTCAACCGATCTCGCGTGCGAGGATCTCTCAAATTCGCGGCGTGAATGTTGATGCGGTGGTTCGAACCTTGTGTGCACGTGAACTCATTGAGGAAGTTGGCCAATCTTCTTCTGGGGCTCGTTTGTATGGAACGACCCAAGTATTTCTTGAACGAATGGGAATGAATTCCCTTGACGAATTGGCACCATTAGCCCCCTACCTTCCGGCTTCGGACGAGCTGGACGAACTTGAGGAGACACTGTGAGAAACGATTCCTATAGTGAAGACGGCATTCGCCTGCAAAAGGTACTCTCACGTGCGGGGGTAGCTTCTCGACGGGCAGCAGAAGAGCTTATTGCCCAGGGTCGCGTTTCGGTTGACGGCAAGGTGGTTCGCGGGCAAGGCATGCGTGTTGACCCTCAACGTCAAGCAATTCACGTCGACGGCAAGCGGATTATCTTGGAAGAGAACCGCCCGATCGTCATGGCTGTCAATAAGCCGGTTGGTATGGTTTCAACCATGTCAGACCCGGAGGGACGTCCGACACTAGCGGATCTTCTTGCTGATTACCCGGAACGTCTGTATCACGTGGGCCGCTTGGATATCGACACTTCTGGGCTGCTTTTGCTGACGAATGATGGTGAGCTAGCGAACCGACTGACCCACCCCTCTTACGAAATTCCTAAGACCTATATTGCACGTGTTCACGGCGAGGTAAAGCCGGGTGTCCGCCGTCGTTTGCTCGAAGGCGTTGAATTGGAAGATGGTCCAATTGCGGTTGATTCTTTCCGCACCATGGAAACCTACGGTGATATCACGACTGTTGAAATCGTCGTCCATGAAGGACGTAACCGTCTTGTCCGCCGTCTGATGGATGAGGTGGGGTACCCAGTTCGTGAGCTCGTTCGTACGAAGTTTGGCCCCATTCGCCTCGAACACCTACAACCTGGAACGATGCGTCGTGTCAAGGGACCGCAGCTTGCTGCTCTCTATGACTCAGTTGGTTTGTGAGTCCTGTGCCATCACTCGTGAGCACAACCCGCGGCCCCGTCCTCATTATCGGCACGGGTCTTTTGGGCACTTCTCTTGCGCTTGCACTTCGTAGTGGGGGAGTTGAGGTTTTTCTTCGTGACTCCTCGCCAACGGCTGGACGCTTAGCGCAAGATTTGGGTGCCGGTACTCTGATTGGTCCAGAGGATCACTGCTCGCCGTCGTTGGTGATCGTGGCTACCCCTCCTGACGTTGCTGATGTCTGTGTTGTGGATGCGTTGATTCGATATCCCGAGGCCGTCGTCAGCGACGTTGCTTCCGTAAAGTTGGCTGTCCTTGAGGGAGTTGTCGAGGAAGCAGAGCGCCGCGGCCTAGATATCACCAGCCGCTACGTAGGTTCTCATCCGATGGCGGGTCGCGAGCGTAGTGGTGCAGGTGCTGCAGATGCAGATCTTTTCTACGGCAGGCCATGGGTGATTGTTCCTAGCCCGACTTCATCTCCTGATGCAGTGATGCGGATTCGTTCACTTGCGGGGGATGTGGGGGCCTTTCCCATTGAGATGGATGCTTCGACGCATGATCAATCCGTTGCGTTAATTTCTCACGTCCCCCAATTGGTCTCGTCAATGCTTGCTGCTCGGCTTGCTGATGCCCCTGTTTCGGCGCTTTCACTTTCTGGACAGGGTCTTCGGGATACAACTCGAATTGCCGCCTCCGATCCTCGTTTGTGGACTGCTATCTTGGCGGGCAATGCTGGCCCCGTTGTCAAGGTGTTAAAGGATATTCGCGAAGATCTTGATGATCTGATTTCGCATTTGGATGCCGCCGCGCACGAAGGCCCTCTTGAAGGCGGAAGCGTTGGAGCTGTCTATCAAGTGATGGATCAGGGCAATAGGGGAGTCGCGCGAATTCCGGGTAAACACGGTGGGGCACCGACCCGCTACGTCGTTCTCGATGTGTTTGTTCCTGATACTGCTGGCTCTCTCGGTCGGCTTTTCGCTGATCTCGGTGAGATCGGTGTGAATATCGAAGATTTCGCCCTTGAACACTCTGCCGGCGCTCAAATGGGCGTCGCCCGCATCAGTCTCGATCCATCGATCGTTTCTTCGACCATCTGCCAGCTGCAGGAACGCGGGTGGAATACCGGAAGTG
>CAKAPY010000168.1 GCA_916719935.1 uncultured Actinomyces sp.
CCCGTTTGGGAGCCCCCACGCAGGTGCGTACTGGCACGGTGTGCTTACGCGTCGGCTGAGCTTGTGCTCTCGGCATCGGCAGCGGGTTCGGTTCCGGTAGATGTCGAGACTGACGAGTCGCTGACGATCTTTGCAGCTGAATCTGAATCTAAAGCCCACAGCTTGACGAGATCAATCGTCGCGTTATCGGGCCTGCGTCCCTTGGGCAATTCATCAATCTTAACGACAGCGGGAATCTGAACGCTAGTGCCGGAGATGATGCAGGTACCTCGAGGAAGCGACGAGAGCTCATCGAACGACTGGGCGTCAAGATAGGAAACCGCGCGCCGTACAGCATCGATGTCCTTGGGATTGACAAGCTGGTGCAGGAGGTAGTGGTGTAGCTGCGACGTAATCGTTGCGGAAATGTCATGCGGACGCTGTGAGGCGAGCGTCACGAAAACACCAAACTTTCGGCCCTCTTTGAGCACCTCTTCAAACATCTCGAGACGGGTATTCCGCCAGGTCTCGCTTTCTTGCGATGACTCGTATGACAAAAGATTATGAGCCTCATCGATAATAATATTCAGAAATGAATTAGAATGATTGTTTATCTTATGATCCTTATATGCGGATCTGGTAACAATCAGTGGGATAAGCTTTCGTTCTTCGATACTACAGTAGCGCAAATTTATAATTGTGACGGGAGTCTTGAAGCGACGACCAGTGTGGGTGAAATCAAAGCAGTGGTTGAGTGTGCGTAAACGCTGTCGAATGCGAGCTACAAGCGGCCGTAGAAATGTAGTGTTGTTGAATCCTTCTGCGACTTCGCTATAGAAGCGATATAAAAAGCGTGTATGTATGACTTCGAGTGGGCTAGGTGTCGACGTTGTCTTGCATTGTGAAATTATGGTAAATAGCGTATTGATAATTTTGGGAAATTCGGGTTCGCTTGGAAAAATGGAGGAGCGTGGCTCTGAGTTTTCAACCGTTCGATAGGGGTGTTGTTTAAAATAAAAGCAGGTCTTAAGTGTGTGGTACTCGAGCTGCTCTAAAAATGGATCCAGTATGAAATTTGTGATTTCGTGAGGTATCTCGAAGAGTCTGCAGATGTCTCGAAGCATTCCCCGAACCAGAGCGGTGTCGAGATCGTGTGCACCTATTCGGGTAAGGATTTCTGTCGCAATATATTGAAAATCGCTGGTGAGAGAAGCTGGATTGTAGTGCTGCTGCAGTGCGCGGTCGATAAAAGGGCGCTGGGTTTTCTCGGTTGCCTCAAGTAACGTGTACCAAAATTCTGGTTCCGTAAGTGTGTGTGCAGGAAGTGGGATCTTGGTGTCAGCTTCATATTGATCATCAGAATGCTTTGACAGATTGGGCGTGTAGACCTCTTTGAAAGAGTTGTGGCAAAATACTTCATCTCCAGACTGGGTCGAATATTCACCATTCAAGTCAAAAATCAGAAATTGTGTGTGTGCAAGTGATGTGTGTCTAACTGTGTCACTATCGGACGCTCGTACTCTAGATTGCTCAAATCGGGAAAGTAGTTTCTCGAAGAGCTTCGTGTACAGCTGTGTGAGCGTGTAGGACTTGCCTGAGCCGGTATTGCCGAAAATACCAATGTGACTAGCGAAAAACTTCCCTATATGCAGTCTAAAACGGACGGACGGGTCGCTATTAAGGCTTCCGATTTCAAGAGTAGGTGGGGTTGGCCCATCTGTAGGTCCATTTGGTGAAGGTGTGCCCGTGCCATACACTGCACCTACCTGTTGTTTTGTTGCGATGTAGGCCGTGTTACCGATCATCGGCACGATGGTGCGGCCACGTGCGAACGTGCCGTCGATCAGCTCGCCTTGGAGTATTGCTCGCAGTGTTCTTGTGTAGCGGTCCTCGTCCCGATGATATTCGTCGTCTCGCCACTGACGGTCCTCCGTCAGGTACTCCTCCTCGACACGTACCACCAGCTTTCGGTAACCACGGTGTATGACCACATGCTTTCCGATGGTGACGTTATCGATTATGTCGCCCGTGTAGAGAATGCTTGGCTCATTTTTGTCAGCATCCACCGTGATCTCGATTCCGCTCGTCTTGACTGCGGTTACGGAACCGATGCGAAGAAGTGCAATGTCGTTCTGATTCACGCCCATGACTTGGTCACCTTTTCGAGAAGCGTCGCTATGGTTTCCAGATCTAGATACTCTTGAATGTCGCAGTCGCCACTTGCTGTCACGGTTATGATATTACCGTTGGGAACAATCATTAAATCCGATACGCCTTCTTTCTTGAAGTTCCCTACAATTTGCTCTTCTGATGTTTCGTTGTAGCAAAGAATGATTACTTTGAGCGTGGGATTCGTGTTGGCCGCTCTGAGGATTAGTTTACGAATGTGTTCGTCTGCAAACGAGAATCCCGTAACAATGAGGATGGAGTTGCGTACCTCAAGCTGGTTCGTGAGGCGCCTCAGTTGCGCGTAATATATCTCATCGAGTACCGTGTCATGGAATTTTTCTTTTGTTGGCCAGACTATTTGCAGCTCGTTGAATTTATCAAGCAATTCCTGAACTGACTTGTCGAGATTTCTGTCAACGAATGTACTCGCTGCTGCAATCATTTCAGACAATTCATCGCAGACTTCGGGTAGTGGGTCGCCCGTTTGTTGCAAATGTTGCGGTCGATCGGATGTTTTGGGATCGGTAGATTGGCGGAGATCTTCGATCATTGTTTCGATTTCTTCGATTAAGTCGAAGTCGTTTGAGAACTCGATGTATTGATCGTTCTTTCTCCACGAGGCGCAGCCGTGTATCTTCACCAGGTTTGCGGAAGCAATTTCCGATTGGTAGCCAAAAGTAAGCGTGCTCGTTGTTACTCGCCTGCCAAAGTCGCTGTGGTCAACTATTGGATTAAATCGACCAACGTATCCCAAGTTTGTTGGAACACGCGCCATATCGAGCGCTACGTCCATGCAGATGTCGTAGTTCGTCACAAAGAATGTCACCTGTTTTGGAAGTGTTGAAGCTTCTCGTTTGGCGACGAGTTTCATCGCTGCACGGCAAAATAGTTCATAATTGTCCTTCGTTGTGCTGCTGTTGGTTTCGATGTAGTCTCGATTCGGAAGTATTGCCGTCTCGAAGAATGATACTTTCAAGGATGCCTCAACGAGGTTTTCAATTAAGTTAGCGTCATCCCCGTAATCATTGGCAATCTGTTCTTTTGTTTCGCTTGTCTTTAGCTTTTCCCATAGGGCTTCAATATTTCCGAGGGTGCCGAACGCTGGCATGGAGCACCCCGCACCCAGAAGAAAGTTGATGTTCGTACTTTCACAAGTCCTGCGTAACTCGTCAATGAAGCCCGTATCTGTCTCGCGATGACTCATTGTGACCAATCCTTCCCAATCTCCCTTGAAAGTGTCCAAAAGGACGCAAGAACCCACCCATGTTCACGCACTGGCATGTCAAGACATATTGTCTGTCGTCAGTCGCTGTCGAGTATGTCGTTTGCCCGCAGGAGCCTACGCCCTTAATTCTATTGTGATGGGGCCAACAATAGCCGGTAACTTCGGTCGCTTGCACGGCAGGACACGCTCTTGGCGAGATACAAGTTGGTTGCTGCGATTGTGAGTAAGTGACAAGAATTCAGGCTCATGACACCTTGGTCGATGACAAACCGTGCCGTTCTGTCGGTCAGGTCGCCCCTTGACTGCGTTTTCATCAGCGGCTTTTATGTGGGTAGCTTCCAGTTCGTCAGTTCCGGTTATGATCCACTCACGCAACACCCACGTTGAAACCTTACCCACAAACAACAAGGTGGGGGACCCCCACCCGGGGTCCCCCACCTCACAAGCAAACGCTCAGCCCTCTGCTTCGAGAGCCTTCTGCTCCTCGGGCGTAAGCTTGGCGATGCCGATGCCCGTGGCCGCCCAGAGGAGGGCGAAGAAGATGGCGATCCAGT
>CAKAPY010000169.1 GCA_916719935.1 uncultured Actinomyces sp.
CCCACAACAAGCCGGGTTTGAGCCGACCGCCTCTGCCAGTTGGGCTATCGGGGCAGCACACAAGTGCGCTAATAAGGATAAGATATAACCAGCGCTTGTGACAAACTATCGGACAAGGAAGACGACATGAGTGAAGAAGCTACTGAGCCGCGACGGGTGCTTGTTGCGGAGGATGAAGGATTAATCCGCCTGGATATCGTTGAGACGCTAAGCGGTGCAGGCTTTGAAATTGTTGGTGAAGCTTCGAACGGTGAAGAAGCCGTAAAGCTTGCCCTTGAGTTGGAGCCTGACCTTTGTGTTATGGACGTCAAGATGCCGAAGATGGATGGCATCACCGCTGCGGAGAAGATCCTTGCGGAGCTTTCTTGCGCGGTTGTCATGCTCACTGCCTTCAGCCAGACGGAACTTGTCGAGCGTGCTCGTGATGCTGGAGCAATGGCGTACGTCGTTAAGCCCTTTACGCCAGCCGATCTGATCCCGGCTGTGGAGATTGCGCTTTCCCGTCATCAAGAGATTGAATCCCTTGAAGAAGAGGTTGCCGACCTAGCTGACCGTTTTGAAACCCGTAAGCGTGTTGACCGTGCTAAGGGCCTTCTCATGAAGAACATGGGAATGACGGAACCCGATGCGTTCCGTTGGATCCAAAAGACCTCGATGGACCGCCGTCTTTCCATGCGTGAAGTTGCAGACGCGGTTATTAACCAGGTTGAAGGTTAAGATCTTTCGGTCGACGAATGGGCGCGGGTATTACCCGCGCCCTCTTTACTTGTTGAGAATCCGGTTGGATACGCGCGCAACGGCGATGAGTTGGTGATCTTCATCCGTAATACGGACTGTATGAACTGTTGAGCTTCGCCCGAGATGGAGTGCCTCAGCTGTCGCTCGGATCAATGATCCTCGCCCAGCTTTTAAATGAGAGATATTGAGCTCGACGCCGACTGCAACTGCATTGTCTCCCATAAGCCTCTGGGCGTGGAGAATCGCAGAATGTGAAGCGGCGGTTTCAGCCAAGGCCGCACTGGCGCCACCATGGAGAAGGCCCTGGGGCTGGGTGTTACCAGAAATTGGCATCTCGATAACGGTTCGCTCCGGGCTCTGCGAAATAATACGCATGCCCATCCGATTCATCAGTGTGTCTTGCCAGCTTTTAGGCAGACCAATTTCGCCATTCGAGGTGTGCATTGTGCCCTCTCGCCGTAGTGTGTCTTCTATGAAGGAGACCCTGCTTGTTATCGATGGTCATTCAATGGCCTTTCGTGCATTCTATGCCCTACCGGCAGAGAAATTTGTGACTGCGCAAGGACAGCATACGAATGCGGTATACGGCTTCGCCTCAATGCTGATTAAGATTCTCGAGAAATATCAGCCGAGCCATGTTGCGGTCGCCTTTGATGTTTCCCGGCATTCGTTCAGGACTGAGGAATATCCCGAATATAAGGGAACTCGCGATGCGACCCCCGAGGAGTTTAAAGGCCAGATTGAGCTAATCAGGGACCTTCTTGCTGCGATGGGTATTCGCTCGCTCTCTCGCGAGGGCTTTGAAGCAGACGATTTTCTTGCAACTCTGGCTCATCGAGGCACGCAGGCAGACATGCGCGTCTTCGTCGTTTCCGGAGACCGGGATAGCTTCCAGACTGTTACCGATACTGTCACTGTGCTTTATCCCGGATTAACTCCGGGGGATCTTCGTGAAATGACTCCGGAGCGTATTGAGGATAAATACGGTGTTCCTCCGTACCGATACCCAGAGATTGCTGCTTTGGTCGGCGAGGCCTCGGATAATCTTCCGGGCGTCCCGGGGGTTGGCCCCAAGACCGCGGCCCAATGGATTAACCGCTTCGATGGCCTCGATAATCTGTTAGAGAACGCTGATCAAGTGACAGGAAAGCGGGGAGAGGCTCTTCGTGAGCACGTCGAAGATGTTCGGCGAAACCGCCGACTTAATCATCTCCTGACCGATATGGATCTCGAATGCGAATTGGACGATTTGCGTCGTGACGTAACAGATCGGCAGTCGCTTGCGGCTCTCTGTGATGCACTGGAATTTCGTTCGCTCCGCTCCAAGATCCTTGCAGTCGCCAGTATCGGCCTTGGAAATGCGGAGCAGAATGAGGAACAAAGTGTTTCTCAATCTGAAGTCGCGGCGCATGAAGTATCAGTGACGGTTGCCGATGAGCGGACGAAGCTCGGCCAGTGGCGTCAGGACCATCCGGGGAGACTCTCCCTCTTTGTCGATGGTGTACTAAAAGTCAATGGTGCGGAGGTAAACACCCTTACTTTTGCTACTGCTGATGAGGCGCTGGTCATTGATCCGACGCTACTTACAGCCCAGCAAGATGCTCAACTCGCATCGCTTATTTCAGAAGATGGCCTCATTGTCTACGACTTCAAAGGCAGTATCCATGCGTTGCGAGCGCGGGGGTGGGAACTTGGTGATCCTTACTGCGACCTGCTTCTCGCCGCATATTTGGTGAATTCTGAGCACCGTGGTTACAGGCTTTCCCAGTTGTTTTCTCGTTACTTGGGTATTGATGAAGAAGAGAAGAAGAGCGAAACAACGCTCTTCGACATGGGGATTACTGAAGAACGAGCACACGAACTTGGAGTGGCTGCAGGGCGTATGCACCCGCTTGCTGCGATCCTCATGTCGAAGTTGGAAGAGAGCGAGCAAGCTCGTCTCCTTAAACAACTGGAACAGCCAATCGCTCGATTGTTAGCGCAGATGGAACAATATGGAATCGGTGTTGATGAGGAATTCCTCCGCTCGCTCTCGCACGAGTTGGCTTCAGATGTTGAGTCTGCGCAACGCAGTGCATGGGAGGTCTTGGGACATGAAGTAAACCTCTCATCTCCTAAACAACTTCAGACGGTTCTCTTTGATGAGCTCGACCTGCCAAAAACAAAGAAGACAAAGACCGGATACACGACGAATGCTGAAGCATTAACGGATCTGTTTGAGCGTACGGGGAATGAGTTTCTGCGCCATCTTCTGGTACACCGTGACCGGATTAAGCTCAAGCAGATGGTTGATGGACTCAACGCATGCATTGGGGATGACCAACGCATACACACCACTTTCTCTCAGACTGCAGCTGCTACGGGACGTCTTGCCTCTTCGGACCCAAACCTACAGAACATTCCGGCGCGTTCTGCTGATGGCTTGCGTATCCGCGCTGGTTTTGTCGCGAAGCGGCCCTATGTTGACCTGATGAGCGCAGATTACTCGCAGATTGAAATGCGAATCATGGCGCATCTATCGCAGGATCAAGGCCTGATCGAGGCCTTTAATTCTGGGGAAGACCTTCACCGCACCATGGCAGCCATGGTCTTCGGCGTAGATCCGGCAGATGTGACCTCAGAAGAACGCTCGCGTATTAAGGCAACTTCATACGGTTTGGCCTATGGCCTGTCAGCTTATGGTCTTTCAGCGCAGCTGCAGATTCCTGTGCACGAGGCCTCGGCTTTGCGCGATCGCTATTTCGAACGTTTCGGCGGAGTTCGTGACTACCTTGAAAGCCTCGTTGATGAAGCGCGTAAGGATGGATGGACTCAGACTATCTGCGGACGTCGGAGATATCTGCCTGACCTTCACTCGGCAAATAGGACGCGCCGTGAAATGGCTGAACGTGCAGCATTGAATGCTCCAATCCAAGGAAGTGCCGCAGATATCGTCAAAATGGCGATGCTCGATGTTCAAAATCGCCTTGACCACAGTGGTCTTTCGTCGAGGATGCTCGTTCAAATCCATGACGAACTACTGTTTGAGATTGCCCCCGGTGAGGAAGAACAACTTCGTCAACTCGTCCATGATGGAATGGAAGGTGTCATGAAGTTGAGGGTGCCACTTGAAGTGGCGATTGGTGTTGGTCAGACATGGAAGGATGCTGCGCACTAGGAGAGGTGGACTTTTGGCCCTATTCTGTT
>CAKAPY010000170.1 GCA_916719935.1 uncultured Actinomyces sp.
CTGCTCTTCGCGGTTGAGCTCGCTGTGGAAGAAGCAGCTGCCTTGCCGTTCGTGCTGCCTTCGACCTTGAGCGAAGTCGTCACGTCGGTCCAAGTGACCGTACCTGCGGCTTTGTCGATGGTGCCACCATTGTCAGCAGAGGTTGGAACCAAGCCTCCGGCGAACTTAGCAGTTACTTTTTGGATCTTATCGATCGGCATGGTCCCTGATAGTGTCTTGAGCGCATCGCCACTTTGGGACTTGAAAGTAAATGTGCTCCCCGAAGTTGTAAGAAGTTGTTTAACGTTGCTACCCGAAATCTTCTGGGTCACGTCGCAGATCGTCGATGAACCTTCAGTGCGGAAGGTAGGAGTTGCAGTGCCTCGTCGAGCCTTATCGCAATTCTCCTTGGTGATGATTTCTCCGTTGACATCGATAGTGCTTATTGTGTAGCTGGCTTCCGTCGGAGAAGAGAAATCGTAGACCTCTTCCACGGCGATCTCTGGGGCGGCGAAAGCAGGGCCTGCTGCCAACGCAAAAGAGCTTGCAATGGCAAGGATGCCGATAGCTCCAATTGAGCGTCGTTTCATGGGAGTTCCTTTGTTTAGAGGGTATGTATTCAACAGAATAAATGCATTTGTGAATACAGACGAATTGGATGACGTTTAAATTCTGAAAATGCCGTGGTTTGAAGAAAGCTGCGAATGTGAATGGGTGGTGTGCAAGCTCTACACACCACCCATTTCAATTATTGGTCTGAAACCGCTCAGGCTTGTGGGTATTGTCCCGGCTGCTGGCCTTGCTCAGGGTACTGTCCCGGCTGCTGAGCTGCCTGCGGGTACTGAGTCGCCTGCGGGTACTGTCCCTGCTCGGGGTATTGACCGGGCTGGGGCTGTCCTGCGGGTGCCGGGTATTGGCCGCCTTGGGTCTGGGCCTTCTTGCGGTTGCTCATGACAACGAATACGCCGATGCCACCGATGACGATGACTGCCAGGACCAGCAAGAGGATCCACTTCGAACCAGAAGAGGAGGAAGACGAGGTGGAATCAGGCGTTGAGGATGCTGCGCTGGTGGAGTCGGAGTCAGCTGAGGCACTGCTTGTTGAACCGCTCTTCGCTGTGGAAGAAGCAGCTGCCTTACCGTCCGTACTGCCCTTTACTTTGACATTACTCTTGACATTGGACCAAGTGACTGTGCCCGTCGACTTATCGATCGTGCCGCCATTATCGGCAGAACTGGGAACCAAGCCGCCAGCGAACTTCGCAGTCACCTTCCTAATGCTGTCAATGTTGTTGGGGAACTCTTTAGACATGACCTTCAACAAGCCATCAGACTCGGAAGTGAAGGTGAAGTTGTTTCCAGAGACCTCCAAGAGCTCATCGATATCAGTTTCGTTGACCTCGGGGATTACATCACAGACGTTAACTGAGCCTTCTGTGTGGAACTTGGTGCTGAGCTCTGGGTTCTTGCTTGAAATGTAGCTGCATGTATACTCTGTCATCAAAGTCTTCGAGCTGTCCCTGTAATGCTGGGTATAGCTCAAGTGAGTTGCAGAGGTGAAATCGTAGGTCTCTTCCACGCTAAAACGCGGCTCGTCAGCGAAAGCTGGTCCTGTCGCCAACACGAGGCTGGCTGTGAGTGCCAGGGCGCCTGCTGCCCCGATCGTGCGTCGCTTCATGAGAGTTCCTTTGCCTAGTGGGAAGCTTGCTCACAGAATAAGCAGTAACTAAGGTCTGTGACGAATTGAGTATCGTTTGAATAACGAAATGCTTTAAAGAAGCTGAATTGAGTGCAAAAGTGTGGTGGGCGGCGCGTATAGAGCGCGCCACCCACCATATGTATCACGAGTATTGCTCAGGCTTGGGGGTACTGACCTGGCTGCTCTCCTTGCTCAGGAACTTGGCCCTGCTCAGGTTGCTGCGGAGCCTGCGGATATTGATCCGGCGAGGGGGAGACACCTGCCTGGGGCTGTTCGCTCGGCGCTGGGTACTGAGCGGGCTGGGGCTGTCCAGCCGTGGCTGGGTACTGCTCGGGGTATTGCCCGGGTACGGGGGGCTGGCCCTGTTGCGGGTACTGGCCTCCGAGGGGCGGGAGTGGGAATTGGCCGGTTTGCGGCTGGGCTTTCTTCTTGCGGTTGCTCATGACAATGAACGCACCAATGCCGCCAATAACAACAACTCCAAGGATCAGCAGGAGGATCCACTTTGTCGAGGATGACGAAGATGAATAGATCTTGCCTTCGGTATGTACATCCGTTGACGCATTGATCCAGGTAACCGAATCGCCGGTTGGGGCAATCTGTGTGTCACCACCGTCTGGAACAACTGCAGACTCGATCCTGTATCCCTTGGGGAAGGTCGCAATCACCTTCATGTTTTCAATGCCCATGCGGGAACCGATACTGCTTAAAACAGTGCGACTCTGTGATTCGAAAGTGAAAGTATCGTCGCTGACCTTCAGGATTTTTGCGACTTCGTCAGAAGGAGCGTCTTGGAAAATTGCGCAGGTAGTGCTGGAATTCACCTGCTTGAAAACTGTATTTGCACCAGCGGATCGCGCCTTCTCGCACGACTCCTTCGTGACCACGGTGCCCGAAGAATCGCTCATCCTCAAGGTGTAGGTCATCTTTGTCGCAGAAGAGAAGTTGTACTCCTCTTCAAGACTGATGCTGGAATCAGCACTGGCGGTACCTGCAGACAGAGCCAATGCCCCGGTGAGTGCAATTGCTCCAAGAGATCCAAAAATACGGCGCTTCATGAATCGCCCCCCTCTGTGTGTGATGTTTAAAGCGAAGACAGAATACAGAACCGGCGTCAGGTGATCCAGTTTTGTATCGACGTGAGAGTTCTTGAAGTGGGTAAAAGGCCCTAGTTAGCGCTGTTGGTGCTGGGCAGGTCGACAATCCTTTCCCCTGCGCAGCCTTGCGGTCCAAGCGATGATCGGTGCAAGGAAGGAGGCTCCAATAGCAATGTACTTTGCTGGTACCCCTCGGCTTCCGTCTTGGGAAGAAGGCTCCTCGCCGTTGGTTGATGCCGAAGGAGCCGCTTGTTGTGTAGTGTCGACCTCTCCGGTGGCACTGACTATAGAAGGTGCATTGTTCCAATGCGCTGTTCGCTTGGCTGGATCAACTTCTCCTGAAGTATCGGCAGATGTTGGTACGTATCCCTCGGGGAATTGGGCGTTGATGGTGACTGTTGGGCTGTCTTGGCTTGTATTAGCCCCGTCGGTGATTCCCGCCAAGATTATTGACGTTTGGGATGTGAAAGAAAAACCTGCCTCGCTGATGGTCAGGAATTGTGAAAGCGATGATCCCTCATAATCAGCTGAAATCCTGCATGTATGAGCTGACCCATTGGACTCAAAAATGGGGGTTTCTCCACCGAGCTGGAGCTTGCTGCACATGTCTTCCGTGAGGGTTGTCCCTGACGCATCGGTGATAGATGCTGTGTAGCTCATGTGCGAAGGCGTTGTGAAGTCGTAGCTTTCGTCGATGCTGAGGGTAGGGGCTGCGTAAGTTGCACTGCCAATGCAGAGCGCTGAAAGAGACAGACTGCATACCCATAACATCTTCGGAAGATTTCGCCTCATAATTATTCCAATCATGCAGTTGGGGGATCGGTCTATTTTTCTCAAGGATACTGTCATCCTTGGGGTTGTTGGTTGAATATGTTGGCGAAGTAACACGGATATAAATTCCCTCACAATTGCGTCCAAAAGGTAAACAAATTGGAAAAGATAGGTCATTAGATGTCACACTAATGGAACCAGAGTCGGCGGCGTCCGGCCGCGGACCGATAAACCAAAGGAGAGTGCGGCATGGAAACGCCGAACCCCAGTGCAATGGAAGTGAACCTTGAGACTGACCAGCAGGTCCAGTCCAAGGACAAGCCCCAGCGCACTGAACTCAAGCGTGGTTTATCGGCACGCCACATGCAGATGATCGC
>CAKAPY010000171.1 GCA_916719935.1 uncultured Actinomyces sp.
TGAGGCGCAACCAGCTCCATGGCCTCGCCGACGTTCAAAGAAGAAACGGCACCCAGGATTGCGGGGTGACGCAGGCGAGGCGGGAAGGGACGTGCATCCAAGCGCGGAAGTTGAGCTCCGTGATCACAACCGCAACCGCATCCTCCGGTGCTCTGGGCAGGCTCCTGTGCTTTTTCAGCGGAAACATCACGAAGTTCGAATTCGGGCAGGTTGGAATTAGGCTCGATCATGAGATCCCTTTCGTCAGGCCTCGGCGATTGAATCAAGCGCCTGAGCAACAACTTCTAATAAAACATAGTTTATACGTTTTTATTAAAGCTGCCCTTTGAGGGTATTGGATCCCCCTGTAGTAGTCCGCTTCACAACTACAGAAGATTAAACGCAGCCCCCAGAGCGAACAGGAGATTTGCCAAAGAGTGCAGCATCCAGCTGGGAACTACAGAACCTCCGGCCGCTTGTTCGTTCAACCACCCCATAATCCAGCCATTGATTCCAGAAAGAACAGTGATGGCAACAAGGCTCGATACGGGGAGATAGTTGATAAACAACAGCAAGTGAAGAAGACCAAACACAATGGCTTGAATGGCGTTTCCGTAGGAAAAACCAAAGGACGCGCATAAACGCTTAGCTAAGAAACCACGGAAGAATAGTTCCTCAGCCAAGCCGGTCTGAATAAAGGCATAGAGAAGGATCGGGACGATTGCAAGAAGTCCGGCGCCTATAAATCGCGAGGTCGCCAGAGCGCCCCACACCGAACTTGCAATCCGAAGAGATGCCAGTGACACAGCAACCCAGCACGCCAAGGCAATGCCCAGCTGTTTCTGCGAAACACGCTGAACAGGACCGACTTTCCACATCGGAACATAAAGACCAATCCAGGTCGCAAATTCCAGGCGACGTTTAGTTGTCACCGCCCACCAAATCGCTGGAATCAGCAGAGCAATTCCCAACTGAACGAAAGATGAAATAAAAGTCGCGAAGAGCATGAGTTTTCCTGTCACACAGCAGATAACTCTCAAAGAATACAGCTGTGCCCGGGACGCACGTTAATGCGTCCCGGGCCGTATACCGCTTATTGACCAGCTCTCTTTAACGCAAGGAGGTTCGCTTTTCAATCGAGCGCGAGGCCCACATTGCTAGGAATAGTGCGAAGAGAGGGACCAAAATGCACGCGCCCATTCCCCAAACATTGGGGTAACCATCGGTTCCTAAAGTCGCACGATATGACGTCCACATGACCTCGGTACTGAAATGGCCGTCGGGAGTCATCGAGAAGGGCATGAAGAACGTTCCAACTCCACTCAAAACCTGGTTAACGATGTAGAGCAGCACCAATCCGATAGCCACCGCACTAAAGCCCATGTGATTGAAGCGTCCTTCGGCCGCAAGAGTCATGACCGCACAGACCTGAAGAATCAGTGCGATACACGAAACGATCCAAGCAACAAACAAAACCACAAGCACCAGAGTCGAAAAAGTCGCAAATAGCGAACGCGGGCCAGCAGTGTAGTCGGCGAGGGTGATCCCCTGACTCCATGCGGCTGCCCACGCGACCGCAATGCCTCCGCCGATGGCTAAGGCAAACGCGATAAGAAATTCGATGATCATTCGACTGGCCTTCGCCCAGTAGATCACAGCACCTGACACGGGCAGAGTCATGGTGAAGTACCCCTGTTGTCCATACAGAGTCTTCCAGTAGTCACTCATTCCACTGATCGCTGCTCCCACAGGAATCGCGACGCACATCAGGTAACCAAACATGGTCATCGTCCCGCTCAGTCCCGGGACTCCACTTGCAACGACACCGACCGTCACAACAAGAATCGCAATGGCAGTCCCCATTTGACGAAGATCAGCGCGCAGTCGGCCACTGATTTCATAAGACAGCATTTTCCCGAACATCAGCGATACTCCTTCCTGAAAATCGCATCTAAAGAGTCCCCTCGGGTTGCACGCAGGTCGTCAGCGTCGCCTTGAAGAAGAACCTGTCCCTCTTTCATGAAGAGCGCATAGTCGACGAAATGCTCGATATCGGAAATCAGATGGGTTGACATGATGAGCAGCGACTCGGGATCAAACTCACGCAAAATACCCTCGAGAATAATGTCGCGAGTTGCTGGGTCTACTCCGCTGATCGGCTCATCCAACAAGAAGACCTTCGCTTTGCGTGCCATGATCAGGCTGATCTGGAGCTTCTCCCCCATTCCCTTACTCATCTCGCTGAGTGGCCGCCCCTCGGGGAGTTTAAAGAAATCAACCATGGTTCGCGCTCTTTCCGACTCAAAATCAGCAAAGAAACGCGAGTAGATGTTAATCGCACGCTCCACGGTCCATTCACCGTTAAGGAATGCTGCCGAAGGCAAGTAGGACACGATGGCTTTTGTATCGATTCCAGGTTTGTACCCGTCGATGCTCACCTGCCCTTGGTAATCATTCAATACGCCTGCGAGGATTTTGAGCAGCGTCGTTTTCCCACATCCATTGGGGCCCATCAGTCCGACGATATGCCCGGCATCCAGTGACAGCGAATAGTCCCGTAAAGCTGGCGTTTTCCGGTAATGCTTCGTGAGGTTCTCGACGTGAACGAGGCCCTGCCCCGCACACCTCGACCGCTCAGTTTGTGTGGTCATGAGTTTGCCTCCTTGGCTACTTCTCCGTGGCATCCCAACGTTGATCAATCAGAGCCTGAGCACCTTCAAGATCGATTCCCAGTGAACGACATGTGCGAATGTAGGCATCTACGGCGAGATGTGCGTCGTTCTTCCGCA
Organism: uncultured Actinomyces sp.; assembly: GCA_916719935.1. Lineage (GTDB taxonomy): Bacteria > Actinomycetota > Actinomycetes > Actinomycetales > Actinomycetaceae > Pauljensenia. The sequence continues at coordinate 2,769 of CAKAPY010000171.1, forward strand.
GAGCATGCAGAGCGCTCTCATCAGTTGCAACAAAGCGTCCTGCGGTCCGCTTCGGGACCGTCAGCCCTTCTTCATCAAGTGCACTCAGGGCTCGCTGAACGGTATTGGGATTGGTGCCTGCCTCGATCGCGAGATCACGCACGGAGGGGATCTTTTCGCCAGGTTTCCACGTACCGTCGGTAATACGACCGCGAAACGAATCAGCTAATTGGATCCAGATTGGACGGGTGTCATCGATGCGCATCGATGTGTCCCTCCTGTCTATCTGTATTAATACACTAATACAGTGCCACACTATCGAAACTGTGTCAACACAGTAATACAGTTTGCTCAGAAAACGAACAACAGCAAACGCCCCGTTGGGAAATCCCAACGGGGCGTTACGGCATTAAGCCATGCAGCCAGCCTTAAACAGGCCGCATATTACGCATTCACGCAATCGGTTCGGCGTTGATGTGCCAGACCTCGCGAGCGTAGTCACTGATGGTTCGATCAGAGGAGAAACGACCGGAACGGGTGATATTGATCCAGGCCTTGCGCGACCAAGCTTCCTGATCGCGGTAATCCTGTGCCATACGGTCCTTCGTCTCACGGTAAGAAGCGAAGTCACCCAAGACGTAGTAGACGTCAGCAGGTTCGTATCCCGATTCCAGAAGCGACCAACGCAGATCATGGAACCAACCGGAGTTGGAGTCATCCAAGGTGCCATCGGTCAAAGCATCAATCACGCGCTTCAAACCAGGAACGTTCTCGTAGTGCCAACGAGGATCGTAGTGGCGACGCAGTTCGGGAAGCTCATCATCGGTCGCACCGAAGATATAAGCGTTCTCCTCCCCCACGGCCTCGAGAATCTCAACGTTCGCACCATCCAAGGTTCCCAAGGTCAGCGCACCGTTCATCATGAACTTCATGTTCGAGGTACCGGAAGCCTCCTTACCTGCCATCGAAATCTGCTCAGAAATATCCGCGGCGGGAATGATGTGCTCGGCGGGCGAAACATTGTAGTTGTGAACGAAAACAACCTTGATGCGGCCATTGATATCCGGATCATTGTTGACCAGGTCGGCAATGGTGTTAATCAGCTTGATAATCGCCTTTGCGCGAATGTAGCCGGG
>CAKAPY010000172.1 GCA_916719935.1 uncultured Actinomyces sp.
CCAAAGTGAGTAGTTTCATTGGAGGTCTTCTTTCACTTTGTTCACAACCTGATCGATAACGTTGCTTTCTTCTGCTGATACCGGCTGTCCACCCTGTTGAGAGAAAAAGTCTGCAAGGGTTGAACGAATATCCATCGTTGCGAGGTCACCTTGAGGCGCAGCCAGGATCGGCGTATGTGTTGGCGCATGGATGATCGAGAGTGCGTGTGGGTATGCAGCGCGAAGGCGAGAAACCATTGACTGAGGTCGTGCATCGTCGGTAACGGTTAGAGACACGTAGGATTCCCGATCGGTCTGTCTTGCTTTTTCGAGAAGAGAATCCATTGAGCCCGTGAGGACAACAAGGGGATGAGCGGATGGGATATTAACCGTTGAGAGCGCAAGAGGTATTGAGATACCAGAAATCTCAACCCTTTGAGTATGCGGCGTGAGCTTTTCATCTTCCGGATGAGTATCAATGATGACAGCGCTTTTATCCCCAGGAGCTTCTGAAAATGAATAGGCAATGGGCGAACCAGAATAGCGAATAGGTACCTGAGTAGAGGGAATTGCTTGAGGCCTATGCAAATGTCCTAAAGCAACGTAACTGAGCCCAGGAGTTGGTGCTTGGGGATCGCCACCAAAGTTCTCAAAGGTTTCAGCTGATACGGAGGGGACCCCGCCAACTTCAATGTTGCGTTCTGAATCCGACGGCGCAGCACCGACAATGAAGGCGTGGGCCATCACCACAGCTGGGCGCAAATCCCCTTCACTGCGTCGTTGCTTGAGATCAGCACCGATACGCCGCATTGCTGCATCCATCACCGCCTGATGAGTGCGTTCAAGCGGCTGATCAGTGGGGGATAACGCCAAACGGACCAAATCTGGCTCAAGGTAGGGGATCGGGTAGACCAAAACTCCTGGATCACCATTGATACCAAGGTATTCGCGGGCGGTGCCAATGTCTTCAACACGCGTACACACCTGGATATTTCCGTGAAGGAAGTGCGAATACATTCCCAGACGTCCCGCGGAATCATGATTTCCTGATGTGAGTAATACCTGAGTGATGGAGCTGAGTTCTTCAAGAAGGCTCATCACTTCATTGATCTGACCGACGGGGGGAATAGCTCGGTCATAGACATCGCCAGAGATCAGAACCAGCTGGATATTCTGCGTCTTCACGGTGTCGATGAGCCAGCGACAAAAAAGAGCGCGCGCATCGCCTAAATCTTGACCGTGGAGACTGCGGCCAAAATGCCAATCGGAAGTGTGAAGAATTCGCATGTGCCTAGTATGAACTGCCCCACCGGCATTTTGAGTCACTTTGGAGGAGCACCAGAAAATTCCACCTCGAAATCAGCGTGCAGCCTTCGAAACGCGCATTGCTCCTGCAACCGCGTCCAAAAGGCGACGGACGGAAGTGACCCGGGAAGTACGCCTCTGGCGTTCTGCCTCGGCCTCGGAAGGAGAAGAAGGAAGGCTGAAGGGCTCACGCCCCTGTGCCCACGCATCCAGTGCACATGAGGGGGCATCCTCGAGGTGCGTGCACAGTGGGAGGCACCACTGCGCAGCCTCGGCGACATCGGGGAAAACGCCAAGTACATCGTCGGTATCGACATGCCCGAGTCCAAAGGAACGCACACCGGGGGTATCAACGATCCAGCCACCACCAGGCAGCTCGAAGGCTCGCGAAGAAGTCGATGTGTGTCGACCTCGTCCGGTGACTTGATTGACCATTCCCACGCTGCGCTGGGCCTGGGGAATCAGCGCGTTGATGAGCGTTGATTTTCCAACTCCGGAGTGGCCGACCAGAACGGAAAAATGCCCGGCGAGAAGCTCTCTTAATTCATCAAGCCCCTGATCGCCAGCCGCAACCGAGGTCACCACTGTTGTCAGATCAAAATCCGCATACGCGCGAAGAAAATCCTCGGCCGGAGCAAGGTCAGCTTTCGTGAGGCAAAGAACGGCACGCATCCCCGCCTCGTGAGCGGCAACCAAACAGCGGTCAATCATTCCCATTCGAGGAGGAGGATCTGCCAAAGCCGTCACAATCACCATAATCTGCGCGTTTGCAACGATAATCTTTTCTCCCTTTTGATCGGGAGCATCCTCAAGAGAGCGGCGTAGAACGCTGCTTCTTTCCTCTACAGCAACGATCCGGGCCAAGGTGTCAACGCGGCCGCTGAGATCGCCGGTCAAACGGACACGATCACCAACGACAACGCTTCCCTTTTTGAGCTCGCGGGCAAGAACAGAGCGCAGGTCGATATCCTCATAGCGAACCAGGTAACGGCCACGGTCAATACCGATCACCTGACCGATTGGCTTGTTGCCCCAATCAGGGCGAACTTTTGTACGTGGCCGCGAGCGCTTCCCGGGGCGAACCTTCACGCGCGGGTCATCGGTGCCGATATCGCGTCTAGACATTTGCGCCTCGATTCTCCAGCATGTTCTGCCACATAGATTCAAAATTCGGAAGAGTTTTTGAGGTACACGCGATATCGTCCACGCTCACCCCATCGATGAGCAATCCAACGATTGCAGCGAAAGTTGCCATTCTGTGGTCGGCAAAGGAGCGCAGCTTGGCGCAATGAAGCGGGTGCGGCCAAATTGTGAGGCCATCGTCAAAAACTTCGACGCAGCCGCCCAGAGATCGAATGGAGTCCGCGATGGCTTCCAAACGATCAGTCTCGTGCCCGCGAAGGTGCGCGATTCCGCTGAGAGTAGATGGGGTTTGCGCAAAGAGCAGGAGCGCGGCAAGGGTCGGAACCATCTCGCCCATTGCAGACATATCGCAGGTGATCCCCTGGAAAGTCCCCGGGCCCTGACCGTCAACAACCAAGGTTCCGTTTTCGCTTCCGTCAAGAATAAAGTGGGTCTCAATCCCCATGCGCTCAAAAAGATCTGGCCACATTGCCCCCGGCTGTGTGGAGCTCACTGGCCAATGAGGGATAGCAAGACTTCCGCCGCTCAGGATTCCCGCGCACAAGAAGGGACCCGCATTTGAAAGGTCCGCTTCGATTTTGATTTCCAAGGCCTTCGGCTTACCTTCCTCAATCTTCCACTCGCTTTGGCTGATTTTTGTCCAGGTAATCCCGGTTGCTCGCATCATGTCCAAGGTCATGTTGATATGAGGAAGAGAGATCAGCTCTTGCTCGCTGCGGATGGTGGCTCCGCCAAGGAGAGGAGCGATCAACAGCATTGCAGAAAAGAACTGAGATGACGCCGAGGCATCAACGGTGACCGTACCGGGGTGGTAGCGCAGTGGCCCCTTAATGGTGAAGGGGAGGTGACCACGCTCTGAGTGATAGGTGATGTGTGCCCCCAGATTTTCGAGGACATCGAGAAGGGCACCGAGAGGGCGCGCATAGGCTTGTTCGTCGCCATCAAAGCGCGTGGGGATGGGGGAGAGCGCAGCCAAGGGAGGAAGAAAACGCATGACAGTTCCTGCAAGGCCGCAGTCGATCTGCCGTTCTTCTTCGGTAGCTGAGCCGATTTCCATTGGAATCACGCGCGCCGACATGTCACCGATGAATGAGATCTGCGCACCTAAGGTCACTAGGGCGTCGGCAAAGAGATCTGTGTCCCTCGAACGCAACAGTCCGTGGATGGTGCAGGGTGAAGAACCGGTTGCTGCAAGGTAGAGAGCTCGGGCAGTTTGAGATTTTGAGCCTGGGATTTCAACCTGAGTGTTAAGTGGCTCGTGTACGCGCGGTGCGTCCCAGTGCTTCACTGCCCTAAGCCCGCTGCAATCGCCTGCTGAGAAAGTGCGCGGCGCTTCTCATTGCGACGCCAGGCAGCGCTTGGGCGACCGCGTCGGTCCATCCCCGCAAAAACAAGCCCTGCACAATTTGCAAGCTTGAGACCAAGGGA
>CAKAPY010000173.1 GCA_916719935.1 uncultured Actinomyces sp.
TCTCCACGCCCTTCACAACCTCACGCGCATCGCATTTGGTCGCGCGACCATGCGTTGGACCCAACTGGGATACGGACGAACCTCCTCGACCTCAAAGTCTCAGGAAACGCCTCGTAATCTTTTCGGCTTCAAGGACGGAACCTCCAACATCAAGGCTGAGGACTCCCAGTCGGAACTTGATAAGCACTTGTGGATCCAAGCCGGAGATGATCAAGGCTCTTGGGCAGCGGGCGGATCCTACATGTGCGTTCGCAAAATCAAGATGATGATGGAGGTCTGGGACGAACTGGTCTTGGCCGAACAGGAACAGATCATTGGGCGTGACAAGATCCACGGCGCACCGCTGTCGGGTGGAGAAGAATTCACCAACCCAGATTTCGCCAAGGAAGGACAGCAGGGCAACCCCACCGTTGGATCTTCAGGTCTGGCAATCGCTCCCGATTCGCATGTCGCCATGATGAACCCGAATAACAATTCGGGACGGCGAATGCTGCGCCGTGGATACAACTACCTTGAAGGTGTGGACTACCTGGGGCGCTTGGATGCGGGCTTGTTCTTCATTGCCTACGTTCGTAACCCTGCTGAAGGCTTCATCCCCGTACTTTCCAAGATGAAGAGCGATCAGCTGACTGAATACCTTCAGCACCTAGCATCAGGTGTCTATCTCATGCTCCCCGGAGTGCGTGAGAACGACACCTATGTCGGCCAGAAGCTTTTTGAGTAAAGAGGTATGTGATGACTGACTCTAATCAGACGGGTGAACACACAAACGTAAGCGAGGCCCTCCCTATTTCGCAACGTCCGGCCTCGAACGCTCCCGGGCACTGGGTTCTCGCTCGCGTTGGCAAGCGCGTGTTGCGTCCCGGAGGGTTGGAACTGACCCTTCAGATGCTGTCCAATGCGCGCCTGACCGGTGCGCGCGTCGTTGAGTTCGCTCCCGGACTTGGACGCACTGCAACGGAAATTCTGGCCGCGCGACCGGCCTCGTACACGGGGGTCGAAAAAGACCCGGCTGCTGCAAAGCAGGTCGCTGAGCTGGTTGGCGCGCGTGGGACAGTTGTGAACGCTGATGCCGCGGCGACTGGCTTGGATGCGGGAAGCGCCGACGTAGTCGTGGGTGAGGCTATGCTCACCATGCAGGGAGAGAAAGCTAAACGCGCGATCATTTCCGAGGCCGTGCGGCTGCTGGCGCCGGGAGGACGCTACGCGATCCATGAGCTTGCCGTTCAACCCGATGATATCGACGAAGAATTGCACACACGGATTCGTCAAGACCTTGCGCGAGCTATTCACGTAAACGCGCGCCCACTCACCTGCGAGCAGTGGGCGGAACTACTGGAGGAGTGCGGCCTCGTTGTTGACACGATCCAAACCGCCCCGATGGCTCTCCTAGATTTCTCGCGAAATGTCCGCGACGAAGGCTTTGCGCAGACGCTGCGAATCATCCGCAATGTGTTCTCCGATCGAGAGCTGCGCGCCCGTGTGCTAGGAATGAGAAAGACTTTCCGCACATATCAACAGTGGATGTGCGGGGTGACAATCGTGGCTCATAAGCCACTGAAAGGAGAAGGCCATGACGCTCAGTGACGACACAAATCTTGAGGTTCCCGTGCCGATCATGACTGATGTTCAAGACATCGCCTCGATGATCCAGATCAACGAGCAAGCCACGGTTTCGCGCACCGTCATGCACTGTGAAGGAATGCGTCTGGTGCTCTTCTCCTTCGATAAGGACGAGATTCTCAGTGAGCACACCGCGGCAATGCCCGTGATTCTTCAGACCCTCGAGGGCGCTCTGGAAATCGTCGCTGATGGCCGCACAGTGATTCTGCGTCCGGGCGATGTTATCCACTTCGGAACACGCCTTCCGCATGCAGTGCGCGCGTTGGAGCCCTCGAAGTTGGCTCTTTTCATGCTCGACTCGCGCGAGCGTGCACCGAAGAAGTAAGGCGAGAACATGTTGATCGGGGCTGGGTTTGTGAGTAACCCAGCCCCTTTCGCATGAGAGATTTAGTCAACCAGCCCTTTCACGGCGCTGTCCAACTCACACAGCCAGGCCTCGGCAGAGACATCCGAAGGCATACGCCAGTCTCCGCGTGGGGAAAGCGACCCGCCAGCCATAACCTTGGGGCCATTGGGGAGCGCACTGCGCTTGAACTGCTGAGTGAAATAACGACGGATAAACAGGCGCTCCCACTTCACGATCTCGTCCAAGGAATACGAAACCTTGTCCTCTTCGGGGTAGCCAGCCGGCCAGTCCCCGTGAGAAGCATCGGACCATGCGTGCTCTGCTAAGAATGCAATCTTTGACGGGCGCGCCCCGCGTCGCAGCACGTAGTACAGGTTGAAGTCTTGAAGGTTGTAGGGGCCGATCTTGTCCTGCGTGGACTGCATCTTCTGTCCGGGCTTTGCGGGAACCAACTCCGGAGAAATTTCGGTTCCCAGAATCGACAGTAAAATCTCGCCAACTTCGGGGGAGAACTGGCCGGAAGACACCACCCAACGAATCAAGTGCTGGATCATCGTCTTGGGGACGCCGGTATTGACGGCGTAGTGACTCATCTGGTCGCCCACACCGTAGGTGCACCAACCCAGCGCAAGCTCTGACAGATCGCCAGTACCCAAGACAATACCGCCCAGGTGGTTTGCAAGGCGGAAAAGATAGTCCGTGCGCAGTCCTGCCTGAACGTTCTCAAAAGTGACGTCGTAGTCGTCATGGCCATCGGCGTAGGGGTGATCGATATCGGCCAGCATCTGTCGAGCGGCAGGGGTGATATCGATTTCCTTGAAGGACACTCCCAAGCTTTCGCACAGCGCAATCGCATTGGTCTTCGTGCGTGCAGAAGTTGCAAAGCCGGGAAGCGTGTAGCCCAGGATATCTGTGCGCGGACGACCCAAGAGGTCCATCGCACGAGCCGCGACGATCAGTGCGTGCGTCGAATCCAAGCCGCCAGAAACGCCAATGACAACCTTGGGCTGGCCAATAGCGCTCAGGCGCTTCGCGAGTCCCGCAACCTGAATGTTGTAGGCTTCGTAGCAGTCTTGTTCCAGCTGGTTCGGGTCGTCGGGGACGAAGGGGAAGCGATCGACCTCGCGTTCCAGCCCCAGATCCGTTCGCGGCGGGTTCATTTCAATGGCAATGCTGTACGGGCGTGGGATGGAGAGGCCATCGAGCACCTTTTGAGCGTTGTCTGTAAAAGAATTCTGGCGCGTACGTTCGGTGCGCAGATGCTCGACATCCACGTCCGCAATGGTGATCTGGGTTCCCGAGGCGAAACGCTGCCCGGCGGCGAGGAGCTGACCGGCCTCGTAAATCAGGGTCTGCCCATCCCATGCAAGGTCGGTCGTTGACTCACCCGGGCCCGCGGCAGTGTAGACGTAAGCGCATGCACAGCGCGCGGAAGTCGACTGTGCCAGGAGCTTGCGTTCGTCGCCTCGTCCAACGGTAATGGGGGAGGCACTGAGGTTGAGCAGCACGGTTGCGCCTGAGAGCGCAAGGAACGACGCGGGAGTGACGGGAACCCACATGTCTTCGCAGACCTCAATTCCCACACACAGTCCGGGGATATCAGTGACATCGATCGTCACGGAGCCGAAAGGCAATAGAGGAGCGTCACCCGTGTAGGGCTCTGTTGGGGCCCACGGGGCCTGAATAAGATCATTGTCAAAGCTCGGTGGAGTGACGAAATGGCGCTTTTCGTAGAACTCGCGGTAGTTCGGAAGATAGGACTTCGGGATGACTGCAAGTGCGCGGCCTCGGTGGATTGCAATTGCGCAATTGTAGAGGGCTGCTCCCTTGCGCAGTGGCGCGCCGACGACGATCAGGG
>CAKAPY010000174.1 GCA_916719935.1 uncultured Actinomyces sp.
GAACAGTGTTCCAAACCCCCCCGTCTTTTCTACCCACACCTACACCCACACACACAACACATATCACCCCACACAACACAGCACGCGCGGCTACCACGCGCACAACACAAACCCCACACAAACAACCCATGCCCTTGAGCCGCAACGAGCCCGGCACACACCGGCTTAGTTTCTTCGCTCGCGTATCTGTTTGTATTTTCTTCGTGCGAAGCTCTAGATGCTCTTCTCAGCGGAGTTTTGTGTGGCTAATGGGGTTTGGTCGGTCGTCTGTTTTAGCCGGCGTCGAAGGCGTTTATGAAGATGCGTTTATCTGGGGTATCAGGCAATTCAGTTTGTCGACCATGGATGGTTATTAATTAACTTTTGCGGTGCTCACTTAGTCTTTCGTGAGCTAGTTAGTCTTTGGCTCCATCTCGCTAAGTCTCACTTAGACTTCGTGCACGTTGTGTCTCTTTACGGGGCAATTGGCACAGCCTCTTTTCGCTATGTAGAAGTAGTGCCCGCGAACGGATGTTCGCGGGCACATGTGTCTTACTACGAATGGCAGTTCATTTTAGATCCACGTCGGGAGCCACATGTGAATGTGCCAGAAGTTGTACGAGATGAGATCCCCTCTCCACAGGGGCATAAAGAAGATCGAGACAGCTGTAATGAGCAGAACAATGACCACAGCGCCAATGGCAAACCTTTGGCGGGTTACGACATTTGCGCCCATCCATCTGTAGTCACCCTCTTCAAGAGGTTGAGAGGCATACATGCGGTCAGGATCTACCTCGCAGCGAGTTTGATCCAGCATCAGCCCAATCACCCATGCCGCACTCAGACAGACAAACGGCACGAAAGCAATCGTGTAGAAATTAAAGATCGTTCGGTTTGCGTTCAAATACCAAGGGAAGTACATCGCCAAGTATCCGCAGACAACAAAGGCAGTCCTCCAGTTGCGGTCCCGCAGCGTCACGAACAAGACGATGAAGAACGCAATGGCACCAAACCACCACAGAAGCGGATTCCCTAGTGCAACAACGGCGTTGACACAATCTGACTTATCGCAGCTTGCGTCCGCGATTTTGTTCCATGCGAAGGACGTTGGACGTGCCTGAACAAACCACTGTGCGGGATGAGCCTGATAGGTGTGCGGAGTGGTTAAACCAGTGTGGAACTTCAGCATTCCTACGTGGTAGTCCCACAGGTCGCGGAACGCTCCAATAAAGCCGTGAGTTTTGTGACCGTACGCATCCCAGTGCCTAAACCAGCCGAACCACGAGGCGATATACGTGATAACTGCGGGCGGAACCATGGCTAAGAATGCAACAGAGGTGTCATTGATTAAGGTTGCGTAAAACGCGCGCGGATGCCCAAAACGTCGGCGCGTCATCCAGTCGCGGAAAGCGACAAACAAGCCCAAGACAGCCAGTGCGTAGAGCCCCGACCATTTGACCGACATCGCAAGGCCGCACAAGATACCCGCGACCAATAGCCACCAGCGTGCACCCGCATGAGGTCCGATTCGAGAGGGATTGTCAGGATCCGGCTTCCATTGGGAAAGTTTTTCGACCAAACGTGGATGTGAGATCTCCTGATCTTTCAGGACAGCAAGGAATGCGGCAGCGGCAAACATCGCTAGGAATACATCCAAAAGGCCGGTTCGCGAGAGAACAATTGCGATGCCATCTGTTGCCATAAAGAATCCCGCAAGTGCTGTGATAGCGGGGGAACGGAACAAATGCTGTGCAATTCGCGCGGTAAGGAAGACAAGAATGATTCCTGCGATGGCTGCACTGATGCGCCAGCCGACCGGATTGGTTGCTCCGAAGATGCGCATTCCCAAGCTGATCAGCCACTTTCCGACCGATGGGTGAACGACGTACCCACCATTAGTCGAAAGCCCAGAGTAATCACCCGCGATAAACATCGGGTCGTTATCCTTCGCCCAGCTTCCCTCATATCCCAAAGTCATCAGGGAATAGGCGTCTTTCACGTAGTAGGTCTCATCGAAGACCAGAGTCTTAATCGTTCCAAGACCAGGAAGCCTTATGAGCGCTGCCACAAGCGTCGTCACAAGAGTTGCTACCCAGCCGGCTTGCGCAGACATCGGGAAACGTGCCCACCTGGGAATGGGGACGGGCTTCCATTTGCGTCCCGTTCCTTCGGGAGCGGCATCAGCCTCTTCGTCGTCTGCTGAGGCCTCGTTCGCCTCTGCTGAGGCCTCGTTCGCCTCTGCCGAGGCCTCGTTCACCTCCGTCGAAGGGTTAGGCTCGCCTTCCTCGGCCTCGGGAAGGGGCTTGGGCTCAACTGCCGGGGAAGCCTGGTCCGGACCCAAGGAGGGGTCTTCGGGAATATCTGAATCGGAAAGAGTCTTGTCGTCCACCCGATCAGTTTACCGAGGCCCCTGCTCAACTGGAGTAGCACACCCAAAGGTGCGACGATTGACGCGTGAGTGAAGACCAGGATTACATTCAGGCCCCCGCGTCAATCCTTCTTGCGGCCACCCCGATTGGCGATGTGCGCGATGTTTCCGCGCGCCTGGCTCCCGCACTTGAGCAGGCGGACATTATTGCTGCCGAAGACACGCGCCGCCTCCTTGCTTTGGCCTCGAGAATGGGAATCCGTCTGAGCGCCAAGCTCATGAGCCTCCACGATCACAATGAGTCCGCTAAGGCCTCGGCAGTCGTCGAGCAGGCACGGGCAGGTGCGCGCGTCGTCATGGTTTCCGATGCTGGAATGCCGACGGTTTCCGATCCAGGGTTCCGCCTGGTTCACGAGGCCACGGCGGCTGGCGTCCACGTCAGTGTCCTCCCGGGCCCCTCGGCTCCCGTTACTGCGCTGGCCCTGTCGGGGCTTCCCTCCGATCGCTTTGCTTTCGAGGGTTTCCTTCCCCGAAAAACTGGTGAAGCAACGCGCTATTTGAAGGCCCTTGCGCAAGATCCTCACACCCTGATCTTCTTCGAATCACCTAAACGTGTCCATGACACTCTGATTCTCATGGCTGAGGTCTTTGGTGCCGATCGCCAAGCCGCGCTGTGTAGAGAGCTGACAAAAACCTACGAAGAGGTGATCCGCGGGAGCCTCGCAGAACTGGTTGAGGCCACAGAAGGTGAAGTTCTTGGAGAGATCACGCTGGTGATTGCACCCGGACATGCGCAGGGCAATGCGGATGACCATGTCGAGGCAGTGCTTGCCTTGGCAGCAGAGGGAATGCGTTTGAAGGATGCCGCTGCCGAGGTTGCCGAGGCCACAGGGCTACGCAAGAACGAGCTCTACCGCGCGGCACTCGCACGCACAAACTAGGGGAGCGGGTGCGAATTTAGAGCAGCGGCGCGAATTAGGCCTGAGAGGGGACCAACTCAACTCCGGCCTCGGCCATGCGTGTGGCGGCGAGCTCACCCAACTCGGGGCTGACGGGCTCAGTGAGGTCGGTGAAGACTCGCACTTTAAAACCGTCCTTCACGCCGTCCAGCGCTGTTTCGCATACGCAGTGGGACTGAGCGAGGCCGACAACATCCAGCGAATCAATGCCTTTGTCGCGAAGGAGCTCAAGCAGGGGACGCTTCGTTGCTACATCTTCACCGTCGAAGGCAGAATAAGCGGCCTCGTACATGCCCTTGTGGATGGTGACATCCGCGTGGAGGGCTCCAAGTGCTGGGTGCAGCTCGGCCTCGGCAGTACCTGCAACCCCGTGAGGAGGCCAGGTGTCAACGAAGTCAGGATGGTCAGAGAAATGTGTGCCCGGATTAATATGCCAATCTTGTGAAGTCACGATGCAGTCGTAATCCGCTGCGTGAGCGGCAACAAAATCAGCGACGCGCTGAGCGC
>CAKAPY010000175.1 GCA_916719935.1 uncultured Actinomyces sp.
CCGCGGAAAGCATAGATTGACTGGTCTGAGTCACCGACAACCGTCAGCTGCCCCGGTTCCACCCCATCGTCCCCGGTGCCCACCAGTTCGCGGACCAGCACGTACTGTGCATGGTTCGTGTCTTGATACTCATCGACCAAGATATGGCGGAAGCGACGATGGTAGTGCTCGGCGATCGCCGGGTTGTCTTTGAGCAGGCGTACCGTGCGCGAAATCAGGTCATCAAAGTCCAAGGCATTGGACTGCGCAAGGCGCTTCTCATATTCTTCGTAGGCCGAAGCGACAACTCGAGAAATCGGGTCATTCGGTGCGGTTTCTTTGTATTCCTGCCAGGAAATGAGCTCGTTCTTAAGGTCCGAAATACGCGCGGCAACCAGCTTGGGAGTGAATCGTTTAATATCGACATCCGCGCTCTTGAGCACCATCTGAATCAGGCGCTGCGAGTCCTGCGAATCGTAGATGCTAAAAGTCGAGCGCAAACCGGCCGCACGGTATTCCGCGCGAAGTAATCGCACGCACGCTGAGTGGAAAGTCGACACCCACATCCTGCGCGCAGCTCCCCCACCGACCAGGGCCTCGACGCGCTCGCGCATCTCAGCTGCTGCCTTATTGGTGAAGGTAATCGCCAAAATCTCGCCCGCACGGGCTTGACCGGTTGCCAACAGGAACGCAATCCGATGTGTCAGAACGCGAGTCTTCCCAGAGCCCGCACCGGCCATGATGAGCAAAGGAACGCCCCGATGCTCGACCGCTGCGCGCTGCTGGTCATTCAAGCCCTTGAGAAGGCTTTCAGGGTCACTGTGCTGCGTCCAACTACCGTGGCCGCTCGCTTGGCCCCATTGAGGCGCTCCTTGATCCGAAGTGCCAACAGAAGAACCCGCTCCCACACCCATTGCGTCACTCGAGGAGCTTGGGTCGTAGAGGGGAAGGTCCTCCGCCTGATCGGAACCGAAGTCGAGGAAAGAACCGAGATTGGGAAGTGAGTGATCCTGATCCATTTTCAGTGCTTGTGGTAGACGCCCTTGGTTGCGTGAACGGGTTCGGCGGTGACATTCATGCCAAGCTGACGAAGAATACCTTCATCAACACTGCCCAGCAGAACTGAAGAGTGCACGTCGCATCCAGCCAGTTTCGACAGTTGATTCAAGGCCGCAGCTGCGCGTTCATTGGAGCGCGCGGACCCAGCCAAAGCGATCAGCACCTCATCGGTGTGCAAGCGAGGATTGCGGCTGCCCAAGTGCTCGGTCTTGAGCTTTTGAATGGGCTCAATCTGTTCGGGGGCAAGCAACTTCTCATCATCGTCAATACCCGCAAGAAGCTTCATCGCATTGAGAAGCATCGCAGAGCAGGGCCCCAGCAAGTCCGAGGTCTTTCCAGTGACAATGCGCCCGTCGCTCAATTCCATTGCGGCTGCGGGATATCCAGTTTCACGCGCGCGCTCAAGCGCGGGAGCAACAACCGGGCGGTCCGCACTGCTCAGGTTCATTGCGGTCATCAGGCGAGCCGCACGCTCAGACTGTACGGGCGGAAGATCCTCGCGCGCCTCCAGCGCCAAAGCCTTGTACCAACGGCGAATAATTTCCTGCTTCGAGGCCTCGCGGCAGACCTCGTCATTGCTGATGCAAAAGCCCGCCATATTGACACCCATATCGGTGGGCGACTGGTAGGGAGAGGACCCCATAATCTTCTCGAGCAGGCGACGAAGGACGGGGAAGGCCTCGATATCACGGTTGTAGTTAACCGTCGTTTCGCCATGAGCCTTCAAGTGGAAGTGGTCAATCATGTTGACATCATCCAAGTCAACAGTGGCCGCTTCGTAGGCGACGTTGACGGGGTGATCCAAGGGAAGATTCCAGATCGGGAAGGTCTCAAACTTTGCGTATCCCGAGGTCATTCCGCGCTTGTGATCGTGGTAGAGCTGAGAGAGGCAGGTTGCGAGCTTGCCTGAACCGGGACCGGGAGCGGTAACAATGACCAGCGGACGGGTCGTGTGGACATATTCGTTGCGTCCCAGGCCTTCATCAGAAACGATCAGATCAATGTTATTGGGGTAGCCCTCGATGGGATAGTGACGCGCGACCTTGATACCGCGGGCTTCGAGCTTGCGCTTAAAGGCATGTGCTTGGTCATTGGAATCACTCCAGCGCGTGATGACAACATTGCCCACGTACAGCCCGTATTCGCGGAACATATCGATGTGACGGAAGACGTCATCTTCGTAGGTGATTCCCAGGTCTTCACGCATCTTGCGACGCTGGAAATCTTGGGCGTTGACGGCGACGACGATTTCGGCCTCGTCAGCAAGCTCGGCAAGCATGACAATCTTGTTATCCGGGGTGAATCCGGGAAGAACGCGAGAGGCGTGCATGTCGTCAACAAGCTTTCCGCCAAACTCCAGGTACAGGGTTCCACCGAACTGCTGGCGACGTTGCGCAATGTGTTCAGATTGAAGGGCTAGATACTGATCGCGGTCGAAACCGATTGCGTGCATGATCGCCACTCCCAAGGCATCGTGGTGCAAGGACTACTCATGGTATCGCCCCTACCCCGCATCTTTGTCCATGAAGCGCCCAGCACGCGGGTGAACTTCACCGCAAGGCACCTGAAAGACTAAATAATGTGTCTTTGCATGGCCCAGTGCGTGAGCTCATTTCGATTCGATAGCTGAAGCTTGCGCAGCACGGCAGACACGTGTGTTTCCACGGTTTTAATGGAAATAAAGAGCTCAGAAGCAACCTCTTTGTAGGGGTATCCACGCGCGATGAGACGCATGACTTCCTGTTCCCTAGCCGACAGCAAATCCAATTCATCATCGTGAGCGGCAATGGGGGCGCCCGCCCCTCCAAAAGCATCCAAAACAAAACCAGCCAAGCGCGGCGAAAAGGCAGCATCTCCCGCGGCAACGCGCTGGATGGCCTCGACAAGCTCAGGGGTCGAGATCGACTTGGTGACGTATCCGCGAGCGCCCGCACGAATAACCGAAACAACATCTTCGGGGGAATCTGACACCGAGAGCGCAAGGAAACGGAGCCCTTCAACATCGGCGCACGAGGCCGCGACCTCAGCGCCGCCGCCACCGTTTCCTCCAGGTAGGTGAACGTCCAGGAGGGCGACATCCGGAGTGAGCGCGTGGCAGGCTGCAATAGCTCCCTCAACGTCGCTCGCCTCGCCGACAATATCAAAATCGGCGCCACTGGATTCGAGCTCAGCGCGCACGCCCGCACGCACTAGGGCGTGATCATCAATGACCAGAATCCGAATTGTCATGGAATTGTCTCCTTCAGCGGGCACGTCACTCAAGTGTATCTACAGGCATGGAGAGATGGACCTCGGTTCCACTGGCTAGATGGCGGATTTGAGCGCTTCCGCCTGCTCGTTCCATGCGACCGATAATCGAATTGCGCACGCCGTGACGGTCCTCGGGAATCGCAGAGATGTCAAAGCCGTCTCCGCAGTCTTTCACAAAGATCTCCGTACGCTGCGGCCTGACCTCCATGTAGACGCTCACGGGTGGTCGCGCGTGGCGAATTGCGTTGGAAACGGCCTCGGAAGCAGCGGCGACCATCGCCAGTTCACCGGGGCCTGGGCGCATATCGGAAACCGTCACAACGCCGACCTCAACACCAAAGGTTGTCTCCAGCGCGGAAATTGCTTCACGCAGGGCCTCGGCAAGGGAATCTGCCGCTTCTTCACGCCCCGTGTACAACCACGAGCGCAACT
>CAKAPY010000176.1 GCA_916719935.1 uncultured Actinomyces sp.
CGGACTCGGGGGTCCAGTCGTTGCCGTGCCAGTCGATCAGGTGCGCCGGAACGTCGCCGTCGATGCCTTCCCACCACACGTCGCCGTCGTCGGTCAGGGCGACGTTCGTGAAGATGGAGTTGGCCTTGGCGGTCTCCATAGCCATGGGGTTGGTCTTGTAGGAGGTGCCGGGGGCAACGCCGAAGAAGCCAGCCTCGGGGTTGATGGCGCGCAGGCGGCCATCCTCACCGGGACGCATCCACGCGATGTCGTCGCCGACGGTCTCGACCTTGTAGCCGGGGATCGTGGGCTGGAGCATGGCGAGGTTGGTCTTGCCACAGGCCGACGGGAAGGCGGCGGTGACGTGGAACTGCTGGCCGGTGGACTCGCGGGTCAGGCGCAGGACGAGCATGTGCTCGGCCATCCAGCCGTCGCGGCGGGCCATGGTCGAGGCGATACGCAGGGCGAAGCACTTCTTGCCGAGCAGGGCGTTGCCGCCGTAGCCCGAACCGAAGGACCAGATCTCGTTGGTCTCGGGGAAGTGGGTGATGTACTTCTCGTCGTTGCAGGGCCAGGTGTCGTCTTCCTGACCGGGCTCGAGGGGAGCGCCGACCGAGTGAACGGCGGGAACCCACACGCGGCCCTCGTTGATGAGGTCCATGGCAGCAGCACCCATGCGGGTCATGATGCGCATGTTGGTCACAACGTAGGGGGAGTCGGTGATCTCAACACCAAGCTGGGAGATAGGGCCACCCAGGGGACCCATGGAGAAGGGAACCACGTACATGGTGCGACCCTTCATGGCACCCGTGAACTTCTCGTGCAGGGTTGCCTTCATTTCCTTGGGGTCTGCCCAGTGGTTGGTCGGACCTGCGTCTTCTTCCTTCTCACAGCAGATGAAGGTACGCGATTCAACACGCGCAACATCGGAGGGCTTCGAGCGAGCGAGGAAGCAGTTGGGGCGCTTCTCTTCGTTCAGCTTGGTGAGCATGCCACTCTCGACCATTTCAGAGGTCAGGCGATCCCACTCTTCCTGGGAGCCATCAGCGAACTCCACGCGATCAGGGGTGGTCAGTGCTGCAATCTCAGCAACCCACTTGATGACATCTTCGGGAGCGTTCGCCGGAGCGGCTGCGCGCACATCCTGTTCAGTCACGGACATTTTGCCTCCTGAGGCACTCGGTGATTCTGGGACGTGGTCACGCCCCGATCTACGTTCTTAATCATGCTCTACCCCACCGGTATTTGCGCGGGCGCAAAGTCCCTCTTTCCATTTAAATCTGACAATTCCGTCAACTGTGGCCACGTTTCCTTGCAGTTTCCCGCAATATCTCGGCCATTCATACAGGTGTGGCAATAGACACATTCTTCAACAGGAGATTCACCCCAAAGTGAACTTGAATATCCAGTGTGTAATGGATGACGATTGCCTTGAGGCAGTCTCAACACAATCGGAGGGACATTATGGGGATCCGAAATAGAACGCAGGGCCCAAACTTCTTCGAATTCTTCACCCAGCAAGCAAATAAGCTTGTCGAGGGAGTTGAAATTCTTTCGCATATCTACGCTGCTTCCCCCGAAGAGCGAATCGCACTTCGCGACCAGCTTCATGGCGTCGAGCACCAGGGCGACGAGCTCAACCACGAAATCTTCCAACGGATTAACTCATCCTTCATCACGCCTTTCGACCGCGAAGACCTCCAGTCTCTTGCATCCCACTTGGATGACTGCATGGACTTCATTGACGAAGCCGGAGACATGCTGGTCGTCTACGGCATTGCAGGCATCCCCGAGCAAATTGCACACCTGCTTGATGAACAGATCGCGGTCATCGTTCATTGTGCAGAGCTGACGGCTAAGAACATTCCGGCGCTCAAGTCCCCCGTGGACCTGCGCGATTACTGGATTGAGATCAACCGCCTCGAAAATGAGGGTGACTTGGCGTACCGCCGCACTCTCACGACACTTTTTGACTCCGGTCTTGACCCCATCACGGTCATCAAGCTCAAGGACGTCATTCAGAGCCTTGAATCATGCGCAGATGCCTTCGAAGATCTAGCCAATGTCATCGAAGCCCTTGCACTGAAGGAATCCTGAGCCGTGGATCTTAACCTGATCCTAGTGTGCATCGTCATTGCCGTTGCACTGTTCTTCAGCTACACCAACGGCTTCCATGACGCTGCGAACGCGATTGCAACCTCCGTTTCCACTAAGGCATGGACTCCCCGCGCGGCTCTCTTGATGGCCGCAGGTATGAATGTTCTCGGTGCCATGATGGGAACTGCGGTTGCAAAGACCATTGGCGAGGGGATCATTTCGATCTCTCCATACGCTGAATCTGCCCAGGTAGAAATGCAGCAAAAAGGCCTGGTCATCATTCTTGCTGCGCTTCTCGGTGCCTGTATCTGGAACCTGATCACATGGTGGTTTGGGCTTCCTTCTTCTTCTTCTCACGCGTTGATTGGAGGTATGGTCGGCGCCGGCTTGATGAGCGGCACCGCCGTCTATTGGTGGGGAATCGTCAAGTCAGTCATCATCCCGATGTTCGCTTCCCCCATCATCGGCTTCTTCGTCGGCTACATCGTCATGCGTATCGTGCTTTTCCTACTTCGTCACGCGCAATACCACCACACGATGCGTCGTTTCCGTGCTGCGCAGCGCTTCTCTTCGGCCGCTATGGCTCTTGGCCACGGTATCCAAGATGCGCAGAAGACCATGGGCATCATTGTCATGGCTCTTCTAGCCGGTGGCTACGGCGAGGCCCATCAGATCTACGACCCCATCACCGGAGATATGACCGTCCCCATGTGGGTCAAGATCTCAGGAGCTCTTGCGATCTCCTTGGGCACTATGGCCGGCGGTGGCCGAATTATGCGAACCATCGGTCGTAAGATCATCGACCTCGATCCCGCCCGTGGTTTCGTTTCCGAGGCTGTGTCATCCTCGATCCTCTACCTGTGCTCCTACGTCGTCCACGCTCCGATCTCGACAACTCAGGTTGTTTCGACCTCGATCATGGGCGTTGGGTGCACGAAACGTTTCTCAGCAGTGCGTTGGGGTGTCGCGGGATCGATCGTGACCGCCTGGTTCTTGACTCTACCCGCAGCTGCCGCAGTTTCTGCGGTTGTCTATTGGGTCTGCGCACTGATCGTTGGAGTCTGAGGCCCCAATTCAGTGAAAGCATCATTCATTCGCACCAGCTGCGGTGTGCTTGCCCTTTTCTTTGGGGCAAGCACACTCAGCGGGTGCGGTTTTTCTTCTGTCATGCGGCTTTCTGTCGGAGCCTGCGTTCAGATTCCAACCTCAACCAGCGCGTACTCTTTGGAAACTGTTTCCTGCTCGAGCCCTCACCAGGCTGAGGTTTTTGCCCTCCCCACTGTTGGGGGATCAGAGTTCCCCGAGGCCGCGCAACTTGAGTCGGAAGCGCGACGCGCGTGCGAAAAAGACTTCACGCCCTACGTAGGAAGCAGTGCCGAAGACTCGGCCCTTGACCTCATTTGGATGACGCCCAGCCGAGAGTCATGGAAGCGGGGCGACCGGCAGATTGTCTGTCTTGCCGCTGCGAACGGCGATCAAACCCTTCGCGGTTCTGTTCGCGATTCGGCGTACTAGCAGCAGCTAGCAGCTATTCTGCAACCCTGGGTGCGTGACGTTCAATGTCAACCACACGCACCCAGTCCCCTTCGGGAAGAGTATGCAGAATAACCATCTC
>CAKAPY010000177.1 GCA_916719935.1 uncultured Actinomyces sp.
GCGTCATGCTCATCACCGCAATCATGAGCATGTTCATGTCAAACACCGCAACGACGGCGACCATGTTTGCCGTCATGATGCCGGTCATCATGGCCCTTCCCGAAGGTAAGGCACGAACAGGCATCGCCCTATCGATCCCGGTTGCTGCGAATGTTGGAGGCATGGGAACACCTGTTGGCACTCCCCCGAACGCCATCGCCCTGGGCGCCTTGGAAAACGCGGGTATCAAAGTCACCTTCTTCCAATGGATGCTGGCAGCAGTCCCGCTCATGTTGGTTCTTCTGGTACTGTCATGGGCATTCATCGCATGGCGCTACATTCCGTCCAATGCAAAGTTTGACATTGACACCTCTGCGCGATTCGAGAAGTCAAAGAGCGCCGTCATCTTCTATGCGGTCGCAGGCCTGACGATCCTTCTGTGGATGACCGAATCTTTGCACCACATCTCCTCCAATATCGTTGGCTTCCTTCCCGTCGTCGTTCTGCTCATGACAAAGGTGATGAGCGGTGACGACCTGCGCGCATTGGATTGGCCTGTTCTGTGGCTCGTTGCCGGAGGCATCGCGCTCGGTTCCGGCGTCAGTGCGACAGGCTTGGATAAATGGATGCTCGGTTCAATCCAGTGGGCCTCGATCCCAGGTGCACTGCTCATCCTGGTTCTGGCTCTGGTCGGATGGGTCACTTCCAACGTCATCTCCCACTCGGCTTCCGCAAACCTTCTGGTCCCCATGGGTATGGGCCTAGCAGCCACGGTATCGACAGGCGCCGCAGAGATCGCTATGGTCATTGCCCTTGGCTGCTCGCTGGGCATGTGCCTACCGATTTCGACCCCTCCGAACGCGATTGCGTACTCAACAGGAACCACCCCGACAAAGGAAATGGCCATCGTTGGTACCATCGTCGGCGTTGTCGGCATCATCCTTCTGTCCTTCGTCGCACCTTTGACCTGGGGTGCGATCGGGGTGATGTAGGTGTCTTTCCCCCCAGCCGAGGCCGCTTCCGCGAGCGCACCGGGGCTTGCTCACGGGTGGACGCAAGGCCCTGCGCAAGGAGATGCTCAGGTTCTTGAGCGAACCGATGTCCGCAGTGGTGGGCACAGGGCGGGCTATCACATTCATGTCCTCGTCGTTGGAGATAATTCCCGCCAAATTGCCGCTCCTCTCACGCGCGATCTCACGCAGTCTTTCCCAAACCTCTGCTTTGACCGCATCAAGGATCTCAACGATCTAGGCGTCTTCCTCGAGGATCTAGGGGACGAAGACCATGTGGTCTTGGGAGTTGCAACCAGCGAGGTCCCCAATGTCGATGCCCTGATTGAATCCGCGCGCACATCCTCACTCATGGCATCAACGCAGTGGATGCTGGTGACCGACCAAGAAATTCATACTGATCTCGCGATATGTACTGAATCCGGGCATTTAGCCTCAGTAGTACGCTCCCCGTGGACAGTCCCCTTGCTATCCGGCCAAGCGTACTCAACCATGCGTCGCTACCTCGAGGAATGCGGATACTGCGGAGGAGAGATCCTCGCTCTCATCCAGGGCGCCCCTTCTTTCGCGGTTCAAGGGCCAATCCTCGAAGGCCTCGATCTCAATGAGGCTCAGGTTGTCCACGAGTTACTTGAAGGTGTCGAGAGGGTCCTGGGTCCTCGCCCTCGGATCATTCTTCCAAGGGGAACTCACCTGCTGACGCAGGGCCACAGAGTCGAAGCAGTTCACCTAGTCCTCGAGGGGACGGTTTCGCTCCACCGCGACTCAAGCCACGGCGAGGTCCTTGCCCACCTTGCGACCTCGGGCCCGCTCATTGGTCTTATTTCACTTGCACGAGGCGAGAGCGCCTTTTTTACCGCCTTGACGACAAGCGAAGCAACCGTGGTGCGTCTGACCACCGAACAGCTTCAGATCGCACTGACGGAAGATCCATCAATTTCAACGGTTTTAACTGCGTTGGCAATTCGTTCTCTGACGCGACGTCTCATGCGAGCCGAGGACCTTCATGTCGAAAATGCGATGCTAGCTGAAGACTTGGAGCGTCAAAAAGAAGAACTGGCAGCTACCTTGGAAGACCTGCGTGCAACGCGCGCAAAGCTTGTCGAAGGCGCTCGTTTTGCCATGCTCGGCGAACTCAGCGCTGGGATTGCCCACGAACTCAATAACCCCGTCACCGCCCTTTTGAGGGCGGCCGGGCATCTTCGCGAAGATACCGAGGACGTAGTCAGTTCACCCGAACCGGAGGCATGCCTCAAGGCGCTCAATTCTGCGATGGACCTTCCACCCCTTTCAACCGCTCGTGAAAGGGAATTACAAAAGGAGTTCTTGCCAATCCTTCACGATCGCAGCGTTATTCGACAGCTGATCCGCGCAGGGCTGAGCGACCGCGATCAGGCGCAAAAGCTCGCAGATGATCCCAATCAGCTGATTGCCTTCCAGGCAGGAGCTCGATTAGGAAGCTCCCTACGATCAGTCCTGGCATCTGGCGAGCGCATCATCGCACTCACGCAGTCGTTAAAGGGCTACGCGCGCCCTGATGCCGATGAGCGCAAAGAGGTCGATGTTCGGCGCGGGATCGATGATGTGCTGCGATTAACCTCGCACCGGGTTCACGGGATCGATGTCGTGTGCGAATACGAGGACGTGGAGCCGGTCCTCGCCCACCCCAGCAAATTGCAGCAGGTCTGGACCAATCTCATTGTGAACGCGGCTGAAGCAATCGAGGACGAGGCCGCAGATCTCAAGGCGCGCGCAGAGGCCAACCCGGCCTCGGGAATTCACCTTCCCGCGCGCGGCCATGACGAAGCGCGAATTACCATCCGGGTAGCAATGGATGGAGATCAGGTCGAGGTCCAGATCTGCGATAACGGCCCCGGTATTGCACCCGAGGTTTTGGACCGTATTATGGAACCACATTTCACAACGAAGGCTGGCCGCGTGCGCTTCGGCTTAGGAATGGGCATGTCCATCGTCCACTCGATCATCGCTGATTTGGATGGGCGACTACTCATTGACTCTCACCCGGGATCCACTACGATGCGGATCCTCATTCCAGCACACCATGTACACGAGGAGGAATCATGACGCTGACCATTTTGTCCCTCGAAGACGAGGCCGAGGTTCGTCAAGCGCTAGAACGTGACCTTGAGGAATTCGACGGTCGTGTCCGTTTGGAATTGGCAGAAGACGCTTCCGATGCGTGGAGCGTTGTCGACGAAATCGAGTCGGATGGGGATGAGCTCGCTTTGGTCCTCTCCGATCATCGCCTACCGGGAAAGTCAGGTGTCGATTTCCTTGTTGAGTTGACTGCAGACCCACGGTTTAGTTCGACTCGAACGGTGCTGGTCACGGGACAGGCCGATCAAAGCGACACCATCAAGGCGCTGAACCAGGCCGGTTTGGATTACTACATTGCCAAGCCTTGGGATCCACAAACGCTTCGAAACGTTGTCCGCGAGCAGCTGACGGACTACGTGCTTGAGACCGGAATCGACCCTCTTCCCTACATGCCCGTACTCGACGGAGTCCGAATCATGGAGTCGATTCGGTAGGAAGAGTTGTGGGGTTCTTGAGGCTCAAGAACCCCACAGTTCCAGAGCTTCCCAATTCATCGGCGCTCCCATCGATGAAATATCAATTTGCTGCGTGCTTGGGAATTCAGCGAGAACTGAGGGCAATACTGTCTTATCTCC
>CAKAPY010000178.1 GCA_916719935.1 uncultured Actinomyces sp.
ATCCTGTCGGCTGCACTACGCCACGATCCATCCCTCATGCATGATGCACTTGAAATGAATGTCGTCCTTGCATCCCCCACTTCAATGTGGGCAATTCTTCGGACGGTATCTTTTACATGGCGTCAGGAAAACTTATCCTCACAGGCCAATGAGATTATCCAGCTTTCTCAAGAACTCTACGAGCGCCTTCGAACACTAGGAAAACATGCAACAAAAGTGAGCAATGCGCTCAATAACGCCTCGCAGTCGTGGAATTCCTTCCTAGCTTCCTTCGAATCTCGCGCTCTGGTCAGCGCACGGAAGCTATCGGGATTGAGTACTGAATCGAGGCCACTCGATACAGTCAAAGTGGAAGCACGCTCTTTCGACGAAAATCTATTCGAGAGAAATCAACTGAGAACCAGCCCTGAGAAGCGTACTCGCCTAGATCCGACGGAAAACTTGGATACGCCAGCGGAGAGCATCTCCTGAAGCACCGCGCCACTGAGCATCGCTGGCCTCGGTATCTAATTGCCAGATGGCAGGATCGATCTCGGGGGCGTACACACCACTTCTGCAAGAGGCGATACGCTCCCGCGCCTCCTCCTTCAACTCGAGCAGAGAAACAACAAGCTCATCGACGACATCCATAGCCAAGCTGTAAATCTGTGCTCCACCTGTCACCCATACTCGTTCGCTTCCGCGCATGGCAGCATCTTTCTGCCCGCACAGTAAAGCCTCGTCAATCGAATGAACGACTTCGGCGCCATCAATAACCAAGCTAATGTCGCGAGTGACAACAATCGACGTCCGCCCCGGAAGAGGGCGCCCTAAAGCTTCCCATGATGAACGCCCCATAATGATTGGGCTATTCATAGTCGCTGACTTAAAGTGAGCAAAGTCGTCGGGAACCCGCCAGCACAGGTCTTGGCCGGAGCCTAAAAACCCATCTGCTGTCTGGGCCCAAATCGAAGCAACAGGGACCTTCCCCCCTGATACTGTCTCCACAGAACGATTCGATGCGAAGGATTGAGCCTCCACGACACTCACACGGCCACCGGCGCTTTGATCGTCGGATGATGTTCATAACCGACAATCTCAACGTCATCAAAGCCGTAAGAGAACATCGAATCAGCCTTACGGAGCTTCAAAGTCGGGAAGGGATAGGGTTCACGCGAGAGTTGCTCAGTGACCTGTTCTACGTGGTTGGAATAGATGTGGCAATCGCCGCCAGTCCAGATAAAGTCCCCCACCTCAAGGCCGGCCTGTTGGGCGAACATATGAGTGAGGAGCGAATAGGAGGCAATATTGAAAGGAACACCAAGGAACATATCTGCACTTCGCTGGTAAAGCTGAAGCGAGAGACGGCCATCAGCAACATACAGCTGGAAGAATGCGTGACACGGCTCCAGGGCCATCTTCGACAAGTCTCCAACATTCCAGGCTGACACAATCATTCGGCGAGAATCGGGGTTCGTCCTCAAAGTCTCCAAAACTTGGGAAATCTGGTCGATTTCGCGACCATCGCCGGCATTCCAGCGTCGCCATTGAACCCCGTAAACTGGCCCAAGATCGCCATTTTCATCGGCCCATTCGTTCCAAATGCGCACGCCGTTTTCCTGAAGCCAGTGAACATTGGAATCACCACTCAAGAACCATAAAAGCTCACCGATGATCGACTTCATGTGGACACGCTTGGTCGTGATCAGTGGGAATCCCTTTGAAAGGTCATAACGCAGCTGGGCACCAAAAAGCGAACGAGTACCCGTGCCGGTGCGATCGGACTTTTCGGCGCCCTCACGCATAATCTTCGCCAGCAGATCCTCGTACTGTCGATCAATCTGGTTCACTGCTGTTCCTTTCCAGCTGTCCGAAAGGTCATTCTTTTCGTTGGTACCTACAAGCCTAGTGGTAGGCACCAACGAAAAGCCGACCGACTCTCAGAATTAGCGAACCTGCTCCGAAGCAATGTGCAGAGTGTGCGGGAGCGGGTGAGAAACCGTATGTGCGATAGTGCAGCGACGCTCGATCGCGGCCTCGGCACGCCGAAGAAGCGAGGCAGTCTCTTCCTCACTGAGTGCTGAGAGATCTTGAAGGAGCTCGATTTCCATTGAGGTAAAGCGATCTTCGGCCTCGTCGTACTCGGCTGAAACTCCAGCAATCTGAGCAAAATCGTCGCCCAGAACCGCGGCAAAACGCGCGTCAGAGGACATCGCGTTACATCCTGCGAGCGCAAGTTTGAGAAGATCTCCGGGGCTAAAACGTCCCGGGCCGTCCCCTACCAAGACCTCAGCGCCTCGCGCATTACGCGCAACATACTGACGGACCCCGGTACGTTCGAGGTACAAGGGATTTGAGGGGCCCGATGCCGCGGGCACAGATTGGGTAGTTTCTTCGATTTCTTCTGCCATGACCTGTCCTTCGTGTTGTTGTTCCAGTTCAACCAATGATCGCAAATTTTTATTCCACAGCTATTGTGCAATTGGGTATTCGCCCGCGTGAGCGATGAGCCAGTTATTGACAATGCGTCGATCCCACTCAAACGCCTGCGCAAGACGCTCAGAAATTGTGTTTTCAACGCTTCGTCCGATAAGCGGAATAAGCACATGGTAGTCACCATCCACGTGCCACTCGCACTGATTCATATCCCCACTGGCAGCGATCACAGTTTGGGTAAACTCCGCAGAAACCGGTAATCCTTTAACGGCAAGTGTGCACTGTGCTCGAAACTCACCCGGTGCTACCTGAGTCCATACTTCGTCATATTCAACACGTGCCTTATCGGCGACGAGGCTACGCGCCTTCGCAGGAATCACCTCGGGGTTGACGCAACCCCACGCGCTCACAGCCCGTTGCTGAGGATTCTCAATGACCGGGTCCTTCAAAAGAGGCCCGATTCGTTCCATAACGAAGCCCTGAGTCGTACTAATTTCGACGAATGCCTCAGGCGAGCATTGATAGTGTGCATCCCCATTGAACTGCATGCCAATCCTATCCTCGTATTTCTTTGTGTTCACCTGAGAAGAAGGCGAACACCACCTCTGTGATTGTATCCTCGCCGCCCGATGATTCTCACAACTTCCGCTATGACGCTATTGTGAATACATGCCCACACTGACTCAGATCGCTGAATCTGCATCTGCTACTCCCATTCCCACAGGTGCGATCGAGCTTTTACATCGGCTTCTTGAAGATTGGCAGGTCATCGCCGACCTTGCCGCTGCAGACTTAGTTCTGTGGCTTCCCACAGATGACGATCGGTTTATTGCGGTCGAAAGTTGCCGTCCATCGACGTCAGTTACCGTGCACGCCGAGGACCCACGAGGCCTTTATCTGCCGCTTGCCCGCGAGGCTGAGCTTCGTCGCGCCATGGAAACCTGTGAAGTCGTTCGACCAACTGCAGCGCACTGGGCTGGCACCTATTCGATGATGGAGACGTGCGTGCCGATCCCCTATCAGGGTGAGGTTGTTGCTGTACTGACCCGCGAAGCAAATCTCTCATCCCCCCGCTCTGTTCAAGGTTTTGACACGTGGACGGGCGAAGCCGCAGACGTCCTCTGTGAAATGATTTCTCGCGGTGAATATCCCTACGACTCTGCTCCGACAATTACTGGACACGGCGTTCCTCGCGTCCAGGACGGTGCCATTTTGATTGACCCTGAGGGCAAGGTTCTACAGGCAACCCCGAATGCG
>CAKAPY010000179.1 GCA_916719935.1 uncultured Actinomyces sp.
GTAACCAGCGATTTCAAAGTCATAGGCGCGCGCAAGATAGGCATAGGCATCGTGCGTAGTGACGAGCTTCCGGTCAAGTGGATTAATCCCCGCAATCGTCTGCGAAACCTCGCGATCAGTCTCATCAAGTTTCGCGATATAGGCCGAGGCGTTGGCTGCGTATTGCGCACTATGCTCGGGATCGCGTGTTGATAACGCGTTCTCAATCACTCGCACATAGGCCTGCGCATTATGAATGTCATGCCACGCATGTGGATCAATGTCACCGTGGACATGTTTACCAAGCACAGCCTGGGGCAGAACATAGGCCTGCCCATCACCTGAGCCGATAAACTCCCATCCCCGGCCTTTGGGAATCTCACGCAAAGTACGTGAGGGAACATCGATCAGCACTCGCTCGATATTCAATGAGGAAAGAGTTGAAGGTAGGCCGTTGCTCTCCTCCACGGCTTCGCGTAGTGGCGCACCCTCAGGTACTCCACCGTCTTTTTCTCGGTCAACCATCAGGGTTAATTCGCGAGACTTCAGGTCCACGGTGATGTCGCTGTGGCCTCGTCGCAAAAGAAAGAGTCCACGTTCCCGGGCAACTTTCTCTGAATCAATTCCCACTGCAAAAGTCAGCTGCGAGGCAGGAAGCTCTATAGGTTCAGATCCGGGAGCGATACGCAGGCGGGCGCGTAGATGCAGCGTGTAGACACCGGGCTGAGTAAATACCCAGCTCATATGTTGGTGCGCTCCGACAGGCAGAATCGAAGTATCTGTCTGCCAATTATTACCGGCGTTAAAACCATCTCGAGAGGCAAAGGCGATCTCGGGACTTCCAAAACTTGTTGTGATGTAAGCACATGCGTGCCCTGGCCCCTCAACATCAGTGACAGAGAGTTCAACCTGGGACGAGCGCTTTGCTCCACTCTGGCTGCCCTCGCCGTAGACTCGCATTCCAAGCCAGGGCGTGTCCAGGGAGCGATCTTCGACAAGAGGAATCAAGCTGCCGCCAAACTTTGCGCTTTCTTCCGCCAGTGACAGTGAAATAGCATCCTTGGGAAGATTCGCATCGAGCGCGCGAATCACCGAGTGGTCTTCGAGCATCAGGTAGTTCGTCACAGCGATATCCGCATAGGCAATATCGCGAATTCCCCTGAGGCTCAGCTCCCAAGAATGCGGATCTGCACCGTTGGGAATCAGCTGGTGAACATCAACGTAATCACCACCGACATTTCGTGCTAAATCAGCCAAGATCCCCGTTGTCGCGACAATGCTCAGGCGCTGTGACGAGGCATCGAAATGCGGTGCGCAGCCTCCAGATACTGCAGCAAGTACGCATGTAAGCACTGCTCCTGCAATGCGTGCAATCTTCACTGCCTCACCCGCATGCGAGTCGAGGCAAGGATGCACCCACATCCCATGAGGAGGGCCGCAAGGATTATGGGAGCAAGCTCTGTTGCGCCCGCACCCGTTGATGCTAGGTTGCACGCTTGTCCCGAGGCCGTGCGACCGACGATTGCGTAGACCAGAGGACGTCCATGTTCCCCTGTTCCACCGGCCGCGATCAAGGATCCAGCCGTTCCACTCCCGCTTCCGCGCAAGTCCTCACCACGAGGAGATACATTCATAGCGATCGTCAGCTGGTAGGAGCCTGGCTCAGTAAAGACCCAGTTTTGGTGGGCATGGGTGTTGGCAGGCAGGGTATAGCTCGTTCCTGCGCCGTCAAAAACGTGAGTGCCGATTCCTGCACCTAGGCTTCCCGACTCAAATACTGCGACATTTCCGGGGCCGTGAACATCAAGGAGAGAAAAACGGACCTGCCCACTGGTTTCAGTGACAATTTCTTCGCGTTGCGAGTTCATTCCGAGCCACGGGACCCCTCGAATCTGAGTAGCGGGAATCATCCACACATCTTGCCCGACAGCCGCGGCATAGC
Organism: uncultured Actinomyces sp.; assembly: GCA_916719935.1. Lineage (GTDB taxonomy): Bacteria > Actinomycetota > Actinomycetes > Actinomycetales > Actinomycetaceae > Pauljensenia. The sequence goes on from CAKAPY010000179.1 coordinate 1,922, forward strand.
TCAGAGCTTCAGGAGCCTTGATCTTTGCCTGATTTCCCAGTGCAAAAGTCATTGATGCGGGATCTTTCCACACCGCAGGCACAGATCGGTCATCTTTAATTCGAGCAACTAACTGACCGTTTTCGATCGCCGGCCCCAGATCAAAGTGACCGTCAGTAATTCCATCTTCGCTACCAACCTGAACGTTCAGGGTCGTAATTGCCTGATTTGGAGTTTCGCTATCGCTGCGGATACGCGAGACTTCATCCTCGTTTGCTTCGCGAGTAATCCGGGTGGGGATACAGCGCTCAGCACCTACGCGCTGGGGCGCATCACGCGTGAGCGATTCTTCTTCGTCACCTGCTGGGCTTTCTTCAACCGCTGGGGGAAGCACCCCACCGCTCTGGACGGCTGAGTTTTGCGGCCCCGAGACCCCTTGGGAGCCTCCTACCTCAATGAGGTACGTGGCTTTACGTGTCGTTTCAAAAGAACCGTCATTTCGATACGCACGCGCTTGAACGCTCAGCTCATAGCTTCCTGCTTGAGAAAACACCCAATTCGCATGCGTGTGCGAAAGATAATCTTGAGCAATTGTTGAGCCATGTGGATCTAGCTCAAATCCCCCCGAACGCAGTCGCGAACTACGACCCGAAAGGAAGTCTTCGGTCCACAGTGAAATACGCCCTCCGTTGGGGTGGGTATAGCTGACATCAAATTCAACGCGTTCAAATCCTGCTGGCGCTAGAGAGAGAACATCCCATCCGGGCCACGGCAAAGTTGGATCTTGAGTTTGCGGAAGGAAATATCCACTACCACCAGCAACAATGTCTTGAGGAAGAGAGTGTGTAAGAGCCGAGGAAGGAATGATCAGGCGAAGTTCTTCAGCTTCGTGTTGGACTCCCGATCCGGTGACATCTTCCATCACCTTCAATACGGGAAGTCCCGAATCATCAAGCGTCATGTAGAAGAGGTCGATATGCCCGTGGTCAAGAACAAGACGGCGCTCGCCAAAGTTCGCGCGCGGAGCCGCTTGGGTGCGGGCACTCATCGACGAGGCCACTGAAGCTTCGCGAGCCTCTTTGGCCTCTGGGAGCACCGCTGCCCCCTCACTTTGTGCGGATTCTCGATTCTGGTCGTTCTTTGGGGTCGAGAGATCAGCGCTCTGCGTGGACTTTTCCACCTGGGTCTGGGGAGCTTCAATGCTCGCACTAAACTCAGCCTCGGCAACGAGACGAGGCTCCTGCCCCGGGATTAGTTCCTGAAGGCGAAGGCGCAGTGAGCGAATACCTAGCTCAGCGAAACGCGCATGCAGGGGACCAGCTGCGAAGTCCTCTCCCCTGGCCTCGAGGACAAATCCGCGGAAGAATTCCTCGGTTCCGTCGGTCTCTTCTTCAAACGCAGTTCCACGGACGAAATGCTCATGGGATTCAAAGCCAAGTGAGTGCGGAGCAATTTTTTTCAGATCTGCAGCGCTTGCTCGTGCACTTAACTCAACGGAATACCGCGAATCCAGCGTAAACACAGAAGGGTTGAGATTAATATCGAGCTCATATCCCCCATCAATTTCGCGATCAGTGTCACGAGCGACCGGGGTCGTTCGAAGTCGAAGCGCGCCATCATGAAGGGGAAATTCTTCCCCATTTTCTCCAGTAGTACACAAAGACTTCAGTGTCTCATTGCTATCCCCCAGGCACGTCGAGACTTGAAGATTATCGCTTAACAGGTGCTTGTCTTGGGAGGAGGAAAGAGCCTCCGCTTGAGTCGGGGCTGGA
>CAKAPY010000180.1 GCA_916719935.1 uncultured Actinomyces sp.
TGCCCGCGTTCAGCACCTGCTTGTCAGTGTTGGAAGCCAATCTGCCGCAACCGTTGTTATTAATCACCGAGGTGGCGGCGAAGGTGCGCTGAACCAGACCGTTGAGATTGAGGCGGGTGACGCCTCGGATCTGACAATTGTCTCAATTCAGGAATGGGACGACACCTACGTACACGCATCGAATCACCGCATTGCGATTGGTCGAGACGCTAAGGTTCGTCACATTGTGGTTAGCCTTGGTGGCGACCTCGTACGTATCTGCTCTGATACTGACTATCGCGGTCCCGGCGGCGAATTGACCATGCTCGGCCTGTACTTCGTTGATGCTGGTCAGCACCTTGAGCACCGAGTTTTCGTTGACCACTCGCAGCCCAATTGCTACTCCCGCGTGACATACAAGGGTGCACTTCAGGGGAAGGATGCACACTCAGTGTGGATTGGGGACTGCCTGATCCGTGAAGCTGCCGATGGAACCGATACCTACGAGCTCAACCGTAACCTTGTGTTGAGTGAAGGAGCGAAGGCCGACTCCGTTCCTAACCTCGAAATTGAGAACGGTGAAATCATCGGTGCTGGACATGCATCCGCAACCGGACGCTTTGATGATGAACAGCTCTTCTACCTGATGAGCCGCGGCATCGACGAAGCTGATGCACGTCGTTTGGTCGTTCGTGGATTCTTCGCCGAACTTATTGAACAAATCGGCGTTCCGCAGGTTCAAGAACACCTGATGAACGCAATTGAAAAGGAACTGGAACGCGCCGCTCTTGGCGCCTGAGGCTACACGACAGTAGGACGACAACTACAGTGCGGCGTCTAGCGCCGAAGAGGAGAAAAAATGTCGACTTTGACTATTAAAGACCTTCACGCATCCGTTGAGACCGCTGAAGGACCGAAGGAAATTCTGAAGGGCGTGAACCTGACCATTAACTCCGGTGAGATTCACGCAATTATGGGCCCCAACGGCTCGGGCAAGTCAACTCTTGCCTACGCTCTTGCAGGACATCCCGCCTATGAAATCACCAGCGGCGAGGCTTACCTTGATGATGCTTCGATTCTGGACATGAGCGTTGATGAGCGCGCGAAAGCTGGCCTTTTCTTGGCAATGCAGTACCCGGTTGAAGTTGCGGGTGTTTCGGTTTCGAACTTCCTGCGTACAGCAAAGACTGCGGTTGACGGTCACGCACCCCAGATTCGTCAGTGGGTGAAGGACGTAAACCAGGCTATGGAGAATCTGCGGATGGATCCTTCCTTCGCAGAACGTGACGTTAATGTTGGCTTCTCCGGTGGTGAAAAGAAGCGTCTTGAGATTCTCCAGATGGAGCTGCTCAAGCCCTCCTTCGCGATCCTTGACGAGACCGACTCTGGCTTGGATGTCGATGCGCTCCGCATCGTTTCTGAAGGCGTTAATCGCGTCCATGGCAATACCGGTTGTGGAGTTATGCTCATTACGCACTACACCCGTATTCTGCGTTACATCAAGCCCAGCCATGTTCATGTTTTTGTCAACGGCCAGGTTGCAGCTCAGGGTGGTCCTGAACTTGCTGATGAGCTGGAAGAGAATGGCTACGATTCCTACCTGGAGAAGTGAGCTTTCTCGGTGACTGAAGACTTTTCGCTTCAAGAGCTCTCGCGACTGCGCGCCGACTTTCCCATCCTTGGGAGGGTCGGCCGCGGTGGCAAGCCCATTGCCTATCTTGATTTCAGCGCGACTTCGCAAAAGCCTGTGCAGGTTATCGATGCAATCAGTAATTTCTACCGCACCAGCAATGGGGCAGTACATCGTGGGACGCATCTGCTGGGTGACGAGTCGACTGCCGCCTTTGAAGAAGGACGCTCGATTCTGGCTAATTTTATTGGTGGTCGTGCCAATGAGATCGTTTGGACAAAGAACGCGACAGAGGCAATTAATTTAGTTGCGCTGGCAATGCGAAACGCATCGCTAGACAGTGCTGCAAAGCCCTCACCTGTCAAGCTGGCGGCGGGAGATAACATTGTTATTACCCGAGCAGAACATCATGCAAACCTCGTTCCGTGGCAGCAGCTGTGTGCTGCAACCGGGACGGAGCTTCGTTGGCTCGACCTTCATGAAGATGGCCGGATTGATTGTGAGACTCTCGGGGTAATTGATGACCACACGCGTCTGGTTGCCTTTACACATGTGTCGAATGTGACCGGTGCGGTTTCTCCTGTTGAGTTGATCGTTTCGCGTGCACGTGAATGCGGCGCTCTTGTGCTTCTTGATACCTGTCAGTCCAGTGCACACATGCCGGTCGATGTCAGGGAACTCGGAGTTGACTTTGCGGTCTTCTCCTCGCATAAGATGTTGGGCCCAACCGGTATTGGAGCACTGTGGGGGAGAGGCGAGCTTCTTTCACAGATGCCCCCAGTTCTGACCGGTGGTTCGATGATCGAGCATGTCACCATGGAGTCCTCGACTTTTATGCCTGCCCCCGAGCGTTTTGAAGCCGGTAGCCAGCCGATTGCTCAGATCGTTGGCTGGAGTGCTGCTCTTCAATACCTCAGTGGCATCGGCATGGCACGCATTGCTGAGCACGAACGCATTCTGACTTCCTACATGCTTGAAGGCATCTCTGGAATTGACGGTGTTCGCGTGCTGGGACCGGGAGCAGATAAAGAACGGATCGGTGTCGTCGCGTTTGCCGTTGAGGGCGTCCATCCGCATGATGTTGGACAAGTCTTGGATTCGCAGGACATTGCGGTGCGAGTCGGCCATCACTGTGCCATTCCATTGCATCACTTCTTTGGAGTCCGTTCCTCAACGCGAGCATCAGTTGGTCCGACAACAACCCGTGAAGAGATTGATCGTTTCATTGACGCCTTGGGACAGGTTCGTTCCTACTTCGGAGGCAAATGATGTCAAGCCTTGAACAGATGTATCAACAGGTGATTCTTGATCATGCGCGTGAGCGCCACGGGACTGGTGATCCCTCAAGTCTTGCAGCCTCATCGCATCAGGTGAATCCGACTTGTGGAGACGAGACAACACTCGGTGTGACTCTGTCTGACTCCGGTCAGATCAAGGCACTGACATGGGATGGTGATGGCTGCTCAATTTCGCAAGCATCTCTGTCAATGCTCTCTGACATGGTGAGCGGATCTGATTTGGAGCATGTCCGTGAACTCTATGCTGCCATGGAGAAAATGATGCATTCACGCGGACTGGGCGTGGATGACGATACCCTCGACATCCTTGGTGATGCCGCTGCATTGGAGGGAACGTCACAGTTCCCGAATCGTGTGAAGTGTGCACTCCTTGGATGGTATGCATTGCGCGATGCTCTCGCGCAGCTCGGAACCGATATTGCAGGAGAAAACGAGTAATGGATACCTCTTCCAACCCGATGGCACAAACTGATGCTGTCGAGCAGCGCTTCGCCCCTGCGCCTTCTGCAGTTGCAAGCTCTGCCACGTCCGAGCAGGGTTCTGCTTCTGCTCCCGATGCGGCCTCGGCGCACGTATTTAATGTCGAAGGAACTGACATCATTGAAGGCGGAAGCATCGCCGGCCTTGATGTACTTGAGGCACTCAAGGATGTCATTGATCCCGAACTAGGCATCAATATTGTTGACCTTGGTTTGGTTTACGGTGTCAAGGTCGCGACGGATGATTCAATCGTCATTGACATGACCTTGACCT
>CAKAPY010000181.1 GCA_916719935.1 uncultured Actinomyces sp.
TGGTTGATGAAGAGCGCCAAGCTCAGCTCCGTTCAGAGCTTGAACGCGAGCTTGTTCAAGTTTCATGGGCGCCGCGAATTAACGTGTCAGCAAAGACAACCTGGCATATTAACCGTCTGACACGTGCGATGGAGACTGCACTGGATAGCTGGGAAACCCGCATTCCCACAGGCCGCCTCAATGCCTTCCTGGGTGAGCTGGTTGCAGCGCATCCGCACCCCCTTCGTGGCGGGAAGCAACCTCGAATTCTCTTCGCGACTCAGGTGTCGAACATGCCTCCGCGTTTCGTCATCTTCACGACCGGGTTCTTGGATCCCGGATATCGTCGATTCATTGAGCGTCGTCTGCGCGAAGACTTTGGATTTGAGGGCTCCCCCATCCAGATTTCCGTGCGTGTACGCGAGCGTCGTCGTCGGTAGTCTGACGGACATGAGTAGTGGGGGGGGGGGGGGGGGGGGGGGGGGGGGGGCGATCTTGTACCGGAAGATTGTGCTCATATACGTCCCTTCTTGCGTGTAGGCCGCTACTGCCTCATCGACGCTACTAGGACTGAGTTATGAGGCGATTCTCCCGCCCTCAAAGTACTGAACTCGAGTGCCTGCGGACCAGAATTCATCACTGGTGGGATACCCGTAGCTACCGCGTTCGTATCCAGCTCGGCCGTACGTTGCAAAGATCTGTCCTCGCACAAAGTGTGAGCCGCTTGTTGCGCTCCAGTAGGCAGTGCCCATGTCAAAAACTTGGAACACTCCCTTACCTGAAGGCGTCTCAGCTGTAGTTGCAACGCCCAAGAAGCGTGCACCGCCAAGATCTCGATATGCGTTTGCAATACCAGTTCCGTAGCGCAAGACATAGGTTCCTGCACTCGCGCTCCATGTGATGACGCCGCCTTCAAACTCCTGCGCGCGACCGGAGCCTGCCGAGTACTCGTCACTGACGGGGAAACCAAGGAAACCGCGTTCGTATCCCTTGCTTCCATAGGCGTTGAAGACCCCCGCCCGAACGAAATGAGTACCGCCTTGAGGCGTCCAGTATGCCGTTCCATTATCGAATACTTGGTAGACGCCCTTACCGGAATGGGTCTCGGAGGTACGCGGTAAACCGACAACCTTTACCCCGCCAATTTCACGGAATGCATTTGCTATACCAGTGCCATAACGCAGGGTGTAGGTTCCTGAAGTTGAGGAGGTAATGACACCACCTTGGAATTCCTGAATGCGCCCCGAATTCGTGGAGTCTTCGTTGCTTAACGGATAGCCTAATGAGCCGCGTTCATACCCTGCTTGTCCGTACGCTTTGAAGATCTCTCCTCTGACGAAGTGGGTACCGCCTTCCGCTGTCCAATAAGCGGTCCCCTTTTCGAACACTTGGAAAACACCGCTACCAGAACGAGTCTCATCGGATGTAGCAGCACCCAAAACCTTCGCGCCACCTAATTCAATGAAAGCGTTAGCAATACCAGTGCCATAGCGAAGCGTATGGCTACCGGCATTTTGAGTCCATGTAACTGTTCCACCTTGGAATTCTTGCGCGCGTCCAGAGCCTGCAGGATACTCATCACTCGTTGGAAATCCTAAGAACCCACGTTCGTAATGGTTGTCACCGTATGCGCGGAAGATTGATCCGGACACAAAATGGGCGCCACTCTTTTCGCTCCAGTAAGCGGTTCCTCGGTCAAACAGTTGATAAACCCCGCTACCGCTCGATTCTTCCCCACTCTTAGGATCACCCATCAGGGAACGATTGTCGTTCCAGAGTCCTCGAATCGCTCCCCTAACGGAGTAGGCTGTCGAACGTTCTGAGGTGTTCGTAGTCGTTGCACGAGTACCGTTTTGGGCAATTTCGCGGATTGTTTGGAGCTTTGCATAGCCGGCGTCACCAGGACAGGTCGTCGGGTACGTATCGCGGTGGCCAGAAATGCGAGATAGATTCACTGCGGTCCCGGCACGATACTTTGGGTTTGAACCCATCGGCTTAAATACAGCCTTCTCTGACATATTATTGACGCCTGCTCGACGCAACTGCCAACCTGCCAAAGCGCCCACGGTGTTCAAGGTTGCCTGCGAGGGAGCCTCACTTTGGTAGGTACCCATCATTGAGATGCCCATTGTTCCAGAGTTGAAACCCTGATCATGAGCTCCAGCGACCATCTTTCCTGAAGGCGCGGATAAGGTACCCTTTCGTCCCTCGAAGGCGCGTCCCCATTTATCGACGAGGAAGTTATAACCGATATCTCCCCAATCAAGAGTCACTGCATGGTAGTGATAGATTCCCCGAACAATCGATGCTGATTGGTCCATTGTGTAGTTGTTCGTGCCCGCGGTGTGGTGAATGACTACATGGCGTGCGTTGTAATACTCGGGATCCCAATCAAGATAGGACTCGTCTGCGCCCCATCCCGCGCGACTCGTTACGGCAACAGGAAGCCCGTTCGGCTGAACAGTTGCGGGGAATGCGCGACTGAGCTGCGCACCGCTGCGACCGATTGCGTGTCCACTACCGACTCCTGGATAAACAGTCTCTGTTGGTTCCTCGTAACTGTCCCGGCTAGAAGAAGGGGATGGCGATCCAGCTTCAGGTACTGCGCTATTACTGTCAGCCTCAGCGCTGTGTTCGGGCTGAATAAGCGAAGTTAAATCGCTCCCTTCGGCCTGCACGGACTCTGGGTTAAGATCTGTGCCTTCTGCAGCGGTTGTCACAACATCGTCTTCTGCCACAGTTGTTTCACCCTGTGGGTTATCGGGAATCATTGCGACTTCGAGATCAGCTGGAAGGTCCTTTTCGTCTCCAGTTACGCGGATCTGAATCGCGTCTGCTCCCGCGGTAATGAAAGGATCAGTACCACCGCGCGATTCTGTGCCATCAGCGTGATCTTTTCCCGCTCCGCCATCATTATCAGTGAGGTACCACTGGCTCCACCGGCCATTCTCGCGAACCCGAATAAACATCTGGGTATTGGCAGAAAGCGTGGATTGCCCACTCCAGGACAAACCAGTGACCATAAAAGGATCGACAGAGATGGGCTCAGTCAAGATTGCTGCATTATCACTAGGATCAAAAGAAGATGTGCCCTGGGACTGCAGTGTGGTGCGTGAGAAGCGTTTTAAAGAATGTCCGTTTCCAATTCCGACATTCTCGAGGCCTGCTTGAGCAACGCGGGTAGGTTCACCTTGCGAACGCGTGAGAGTGATCTTTTGTACGGGACGTTCGCTACTTGTTGTCGTCCCTGTTAGGGCGATCTGGTGATCGCCAGTAGGCGCATTCGCCAAGGCTGTTCCTTGTGGGAACACAAGGCTTAAGAATGCAGCACTTGCTGTCAGGGAAACTACTCGCATAGATAAACTCCGTCAGTGATGATGGTTAGTCACTTTCGTAACACTATACACATTTGTCACATTCGTAACATCATAAAGTGCATTCATTCACAGCATTTCTTCAGTCATTTTCGTTGAATATGCGCGAATATCTCACAGTTCGTAGGAATTGCGCAGCCGTTTCGGTTGAGATCAGAGTGGAAGCTAGAGCCGTCAATTGGGCGTAAAACTTCACGCGAAAAGGTCGCTGAAAATGAAAAAACCAGGATCGGAAAACCGATCCTGATTAACTGTCGGGCTGGCGGGATTTGAACCCACGACCCCTTGACCCCCAGTCAAGTGCG
>CAKAPY010000182.1 GCA_916719935.1 uncultured Actinomyces sp.
AGGTAAGTGTTCATGCGCCGAAAAGGTCCCAGACGCTCACGCCTTCTGATGGGGGCTCTTCTTATATGCGCGATTGTGGCAGTGGCCTTCGCGCTTGTCCGCACTGGAATCGTCGGCGGCACTTTTGGCGTGTGGGGCACAGGGTTGAATAGTTCTAGCGGTCCTTCGGATTCTTCTTTAGGGAGCGTGGATGATAGCTCGAAAGCCCTGGACCAGCTTCCCGTGCTGCAGACGCGCAGTGGATCTGTTCCACCCTATTCACGTGATGAATTTGGTCAGCGATGGGCAGATGTTGACCGAAATGGCTGTGATACGCGAAATGACATCCTTCGAAGGGATTTACGCAGTCTGCAGATGAAGACTTCCTCTCCGAACTGTGTGGTTGTCGGAGGGATCCTTGATGACCCTTATACGGGTAGAACGATTGATTTCCGCAAGGGTGAGGATTCCTCGGATCAGGTGCAAATTGACCACGTTGTTGCGCTTGCCAATGCGTGGCGCAGCGGTGCGTGGCAGTGGGATGCTCCACGCCGACAAGAGTTTGCGAACGATCCAACAAACTTGCTGGCTGTTGACGGCAACGCAAATCAAGATAAAGGGGCAAGCAGGGCGGATCAGTGGCTCCCGCCGAATGCTCGTTACCGCTGTGCGTATGTGCAGCGGCAAATCGTTGTGAAGAGTGCCTGGGGATTGGGGGTGACCCCGCGGGAAAAGAAAGCGATGAAAGCGGTGCTCGATCACTGCGAATAAAGGGAACGACCGAAGGGGAGTGCCCGTGCGTATTACGCAGATCTATGCGCCAAGGTGGGGATGGACGGGTATAGCAAAGCCCCGACCGGTGGGACGCACCGAGCGGGGCCGCTTGCGCGCTCGAAGGGACTCGAACCCCCAACCTTCTGATCCGTAGTCAGATGCTCTATCCATTGAGCTACGAGCGCATTGCCGTTTGATTGGCCGAGAAATAGTTTAGGCACAAGGCGCCTTTACAAGCAAACTCATAAATGCGTCATCAATCACATCAGCTTCTTTTTGCTGCCGAGGAAGTCGCAGAATCTTGCGGAAAAGAAAGAAAATTTATGTGACTTTGTCAATCAATGCAACCGAACTTTCCGTGAAACGGTGCTTTCCTTGCTTCTTACGTATGGGTGAGAATTAAGAGGTCCATTTTTGAGCGACATGCAGGAGCAGCGCAATGGCAAATAGCCATCCAAAAATGTCCACCACCCGAATCGACCCGGTCAATGCGGTCCCTTCTTTCCCCAAGCTCACAATCCTCGGTTTTCAGCATGTCCTGGCGTTTTACGCCGGGGCAGTTGTCGTTCCGCTGGTAATTGCAACTGGTCTGGGACTTGACTCGGCTACTACTGTTCACCTGATCAATGCGGACCTCTTCACCTGCGGTATCGCATCAATCATCCAATCTGCAGGTCTTGGCCCGAAGATTGGTGTTCGTCTTCCCTTGCTTCAAGGCGTGACATTTACGGCTGTTTCTCCGCTTATTGCAGTCGGTTTGGCTGCTGGTGGGGGAGTCGAAGGCCTCGCGACGATGTACGGCTCGATTATCGTTGCAGGCATTGCAACCTTCCTTGCCGCTCCCTTCTTTGCGAAACTTCTTCGTTTCTTCCCGCCGGTTGTTACCGGCACCTTGCTGACGGTTATGGGAACGACCCTTATTTCGGTTGCCGCAAACGACATCGTGTACTGGGGAACCGAGGCAGCGAAGGCTGGCGCCGATCCCATTCCTGGAACTCTTCGCGGGCTTGCATACGCTCTGGGCACTTTGGCTGTCATCGTCGTTATCCAGCGCATCTTCTCTGGCTTTATGGCGACGATCGCAGTCCTTTTGGGTCTGCTTGGCGGAACTGTTGTCGCGTGGATTCTGGGGGATGCAAACTTCTCTGCGGTCTCTCAGGCGGCGCCGATTGGAGTGACCACTCCATTCTTCTTTGGAATTCCGAAGTTCTCAGTTGCAGCGATTATCTCGATGCTCATCGTCATGGCAATTACCGCCGTCGAAACCACCGGCGATGTTTTTGCGACCGGCGAGGTTGTGGGTAAGCGCATCACTCCCGCACACATTGCGAATGCTCTTCGCGCCGATGGCCTGTCGACCGCGCTTGGTGGTGTCCTGAACTCTTTCCCCTACACCTGCTTTGCACAGAACGTTGGTTTGGTTCGTCTCACGCGTGTGAAGTCGCGCTGGGTCGTTACCGCTGCTGGCGTCTTCATGATCATTCTGGGAGTCCTTCCCAAGGCTGGCGCGATCGTCGCCTCGATCCCGAAGCCTGTTATCGGTGGAGCGTCTCTGGCAATGTTTGCAGCCGTTGCTGTTGTCGGTATTCAGACCCTTTCCACTGTTGATATGCGCGATAACCGTAACTCGGTGATCGTTGCAACCTCGCTTGGCTTGGGGCTGCTGGTCACTTTGAAGCCAGAACTCGCTAGCTACGTGCCTTCGTGGATGCAGATTCTTTTCGGCTCAGGCGTGACGATCGGTTCAATCTGCGCGATCATTCTCAACCTGCTCTTCTTCCACATCGGTCGTAAGCCTTCTCCGGCTGTTTCACTGGTTGATGGCCGTCCGCTGGACCTGGACGCAATTAATCGCCTTGATCAAGCACAGTTCACTCGCGCCTTCGCTCCCATGTTCTCGGGAGTGACGTGGCCGGTTGAACGTGCGTGGACACGCGCTCCTTTCGAATCGGTCGCTGACCTGCGCCACGCCTTCCAGGATGCGGTTGGTCAGGCTGACCGTGAAGAACAGGAAGCGCTGATTTCCGGCTACACAGACATCGTTGATCTGATTCTGGGTGGCGAGGCCGATGAGCAGGCCCTGCTGGATACCGGTTCGACCCTCTTGGGTGACTTTAACTCGGAGAAGCAGGAAGAATTGCGCGCGCTTGGCCAGGCCTACCATGAACGTTTTAACCGCCCGCTGATCGTATGCGTCTCGCGTGTAGATTCAGCCGATCAACTTCTTGCTGATGGCTGGCGTCGTGTTGAGGGTTCTGACCTGCGAGAGATCCGCGTGACCTTGAACGAAGTCATGCAGATCGCCGAAAACCGTTTCGAGGCCATGGTTGCCGACGCGAACCCCATCCATTCGGCGTGGGCACACTCCTTCGACCAGTTGGACTAAGCTTTCGCCACTGAGGAATACTGAATAGTGTTTGTCCCCGGGTGCTCATGCGCCCGGGGACAAACTTTTGTCGGTCTGCGTTACTCTGCACGGCCTCCCTCCTCGTTCTCGCCCCTTCGCTCCCTCCCCCCTCCCCATCCTGGTTTAGCTCATTCATTCCGGGTCTGTTGCTGTTCTAAGGCGGTAGGTGAGCGAGCTAAACCAGGAATGGGAGAGCTAACGGGGGAATGGGAGAGCTAAAGCATGAGTCCACGATCTATGCCCCCGCGCGCTCCGAAAAGACCGCAGCTCAGGCAGCATAAAGCGAACTCACGAAAGCATGCCCAGGGGACGTAGCGATAAAACACACAAAAGGGCCCGGCCTGTGCTTTGCGCTTAGAAGCGCATTCGCGTTATGTGATCAGTCGCGGCGCTTGCGAGCGGCACCGACAGTCCCAACGCCTGCTGCCAGCAGCATGGCGGTGAGGATTGCGATCCACTGCGCATCCGAACCGGTCTTCGCCAGGATCGACTTCGC
>CAKAPY010000183.1 GCA_916719935.1 uncultured Actinomyces sp.
GGATAGTGTTGAAGCCGACGTGCTCATTGACACCACCATCGAGAATGCCTGGGCCCTGGTCTCTGAGCCCGGCTGGTGGATCAACGATGGACCGCTGGGTGACCATGATGTTGAGCACGGTGATGACGGGCTGTACCACGTCACCGATCCGGAAGCGGGAACATGGCTTGTCGAAAAACTCGACGAGGATCCCATGGATGTTGTGCGGTTCCGCTGGTACCCCGTGGCCAGTGATGAATTCCCCGAAGAAACACTGACGACTGTCGAGGTCTCACTCTCAGAAGAAAAAGGCAAGATCGCACTTCACGTCGAGGAATCGGGAATTGCTGCCCTCAGCGATGATGAGGACGAGGCCTACCAGCTTTGGGAAGACGAAGCCGGTTTGTGGGATCAGGCCGTTGAAAGCGCGAAGGATTACTTAGAGCGTCGGTGACGCTCGATATCTTCTGCTGTTAAGGGACCCTGCGTGGTTCCGGGAGTTTCCACACCATCGCCAGGATTCTTCCTCATCCACGCAACCTCAAGCCCGTCGCGATACCCAAAGCGAGCTAGGTGAATCCCGACGACAAATTCAAGGTGCTCCACGGCCTCGGGAGAAGTCTTCAGCTCAAGACGCAAGTACTGGTCTGTACACGAGATCGCGCACTCGCCGCCGGGCATCCCCTCACGAGTGAAGATCAGCGTTCCGCGACCTGATTCATCATCCCACTGCGCGTCGATTTTCCGTCCCATATGTGAGGCAAGCTGATGCCCATATCGACGTGCACGCTCGGTGGGAACATTGGCGACAGAAATCATCACTTCACTCATACAATCCATTTTCTCCCATCTATCCCGATGGGGCATGCTAGCGTGGAAAGCTCAACTGAGAGAACGGATCACAATGAGCACCAGCGAACACGATGAGCAGAGCTTCGGCGACGCCTCGGGCCGCGAGCTTCAGCGCAATCTAACGAACCGCCATATCCAGCTCATCGCTATTGGCGGCGCAATCGGTACCGGCCTCTTCATGGGCTCCGGAAAGACCATTGCAACGGCTGGTCCCTCGATCCTTCTGGTCTATCTGATCATTGGCGGCGCGCTCTTTCTGTTCATGCGTGCGATGGGTGAGATCCTCCTTTCGGATAAGAGATACGGCACTTTCGCCGATATCATTCGGCACTTCCTCGGCCCAACCCTGGGGTTTGTCATGGGATGGACCTACTGGCTGTGTTGGGTGGTTACAGGTATTGCTGACGTCGTTGCCATCACCGGTTACGTGCGTTTTTGGTTTCCGAACCTCCCCGCATGGATTCCCGTTCTTGCTACAGCGCTCATTCTCTTCGCTCTCAATGCGATGACCGTTAAGGCTTTCGGAGAGACCGAATTCTGGTTTGCGATGATTAAGATCGTTGCAATCATTGCTCTGATTGTTGTCGGCGCCGTGATGATCGCCATTGGCACGCGTGACAGCAACGGTACAGCCGCGGCGGTTTCGAACCTGTGGAGTCACGGAGGCCTATTCCCAACGGGACTGAGCGGATTCCTGGGTGGCTTCCAGATCGCAGTTTTTGCTTTCGTTGGTATTGAGCTTGTTGGAACGACCGTTGCCGAAACCTCGAACCCCACGCAAACTCTTCCCAAGGCAATCAATTCGATTCCCGTTCGTGTTGTTCTGTTCTATATCTGCTCTCTTGCGGTCATCATGATGGTGACGCCCTGGGATCAGATTGATAAGACCCAGTCGCCTTTCGTCACGATGTTCTCAATGACGGGACTGGGTGCAGCGGCCTCACTGGTGAACTTGGTGGTGCTTACTTCTGCGGCCTCGTCGGCTAACTCGGGGATCTACTCCACCTCGAGGATGCTCTTCTCCCTCTCACTTCAGGGTGATGCGGCCCCCTTCTTTGGTCGTCTGTCAAAGCGCCACGTCCCCCAGAATGCACTTTTCCTTTCGTGTGTGTTCTTGCTTTCCGCCGCTGTTCTTCTGGCTTTTGGCGATTCAATCCTGAGCGTTTTCACCGTGGTGACCGCGATGTCGGCAACCCTCTTCATGGTTGTATGGGTTTTGATTGTTATTGCTTACCTGTTCTACGTGCGCAAGTACCCGAACAAACATCGCAGCTCGACCTTCCCGCTTCCTGGTGGTGTCTTCTCGGCCTGGCTGTTTATCGCCTTCATTGCTGCGATGGTCGTCGTGCTGTCCTTGGATATGGAAAGTCTGCAGGGGCTACTGATGTCGGCTGCGTGGATGGTTGGCATCACTGTCGTCGGCGTAATTCGTCGCCACCGTTCTCTGGGGCGCCGAGGCCGTACATCCCTCTCTGCTTGATGCGCTATGCTTGCCGAGTAAGACAGGGGAGCCCACCGTGGGCTGAGAGTGCGAATGCAGACCCTTACACCTGATCCGGATTATGCCGGCGTAGGAAGTCGCAATCTCCAGACTGCCTCCCCCGAGGTGGTCCAGCCCTCCACCATTAGCGGAGGATGAAAATGTCTACTTATTCGGCGCATCGTCGCGTCCGTTTGATCGCATCAACTGCGACATTTTTGGTTGCAGCAAGCTCTCTTGCAGCTTGCGCGGGAAGCACTCAGGGTGGTGCCGCAACGCAGGCTGGCACGGCCTCGGCACAGGGTGATCAAAGTGTCACTATTCTTGCCTACGATTCATTCGACTTCCCCCAGGACCTTCTGGACAAGTTCCATGAGAAGACTGGAATCACTGCGAAAATCCAAGCGATTGGTAACGGCGGAGAGCTGGCCAATCAGCTGGTTCTTACCAAGGATTCACCCCTGGGAGACGCAGTTTTCGGCCTAGATAACACGGTTTCAACCCGTATTGGCGGTCAGGGAATCATCGAGGATGCACATATCACCTCGCCCAACGCAGATGACAATTTCCAGGGCGAACCCGGTCTGGTTCCCATCGATCGCGGCGATGTCTGCGTGAACTACGACAAGAAGTGGTTCGCCGACCACCAGCTTGCTGTGCCGACAAGCTTCGAAGACCTGGCGAAGCCCGAATACAAGAACATGCTTGTCGCCATGAACCCGGCATCATCAACTCCGGGAATGGCATTCATGCTGGCAACGATTGCAAAGTTTGGTCCCGATGGGTACACCCAGTACTGGAAGTCACTCAAGGACAACGGCGTGAAGATCACCGAGGGCTGGTCGCAGGCATTCAACGTTGACTACAGCGCTGGTGAAGGTAAGGGCAGCTACCCCATGATGGTGTCCTACGGTTCTTCTCCCGCCTATGCGGTCAATGATGCAGGAACCGAAAGCTCGACCGGCGTCATCACCGATACCTGCTTCCGCCAGGTTGAATATGCCGGTGTCCTCAAGGGTGCGAAGAATCCCGAAGGAGCAAAGAAGTTCATCGAATTCCTGCTCTCTGACGAAGTCCAGAGCGCAATTTCGAAGGCAACCTACATGCACCCCTACAAGGGTCAGGCACCTGAGGCTCTGCAAAAGTTTGGCCCTCTGGCCGATAAGCCCCTGCGTGTTGATCCTCAGGAGGTTGAGAAGAACTCGACTGCTTGGCTCAAGACCTGGCAAGAAACGGTTCTTGGGTGACTGATTTTCGACAGCGTGCGCTTAGGGTGGGCGCCGGGGCAGTGGCCCTCGGCGTCCCCCTGGCGTTTCTTACGCTGTTTTTTGC
>CAKAPY010000184.1 GCA_916719935.1 uncultured Actinomyces sp.
TAGTGTCTAAGTGGTTAGCATGTAGGGTTGTGTTGAAAATAGTGCGAGAAGCGGAAGCTATCGGGTTGTGTTGACGAGTTGTTTTGTGTTCTGGCGGTAAAGCTTAAAGTTGAATCTACTCGAAAGGTGAACGATGTCTTTTCCTCCTTATCCTCAGGAAATGCCCGTTGAGGGGGTTTATTCGACTGTTCCTCCTCAAGGACAATTTGGAGTAGCAACTGTAGTTAAACCCTTATCTCCCCTTGCTATCACCGCACTCGTGTTGGGAATTATTTCTCTTCTCCTGTCCTGGATTCCGATTCTTCACAAGCTAATTTTCATTCTGGCCCTTATTGCTACAGTCGTGGCGATTCTCGCTGTCGTTCAGACACGCCCGGATATGACTCACCGTGGCTCCGGTATAGCAATCACCTCACTGGTGATTTCGACTCTCACTATTGTTGCTGTTTTGGGAGGCCAAGCTATGTATTCGAAGGCTAATGGTAAGGCCTTCGTGCCACCTTCTGTATCGTCTCGAGCTTCCAAAGGTGCGGCTACCTCGGATGTTGTTCAGCTGGAGAACGGTAAAGTCACGATTGAGGTGAAGAAGGTCGAGGAGTCGGTAGATGACCAGGAAGGTGAGCCAACGGTCGCTGTGACATTAAAGATCACAAATAATGACACAAGTAGTTTGAATCCTTTTGCATACTATGTTGAGGTATCCCAAAACAAGGCTGCGCTCGATAGTGCAGTTTATTCCGATAATCTAATGCCTGAAGGATACGAGCCTTTCACGGACTTGGAAGAGCTCCCAGCTGGTAAAAGCATGACCCTTGTGAAAGGGTATGTTCTTCGCGATGCAGCTGCTCCAGTTACGCTGATGATTGACAGCACTGTCCCTTCAACGAAGGCATTCAAAAAGGAATATTCACTTCAGTAAAGGGTTAATCTCCCACCTTGAGTAGGACTGCCAGGCTGTGCCCCTGAAGCCCCCGCTTCGGGGGCACATTTTTCGCAATTTCGATGTGAAGCCAAAAGTTGGCTCCAAATGCACATGGCCTCTGTCAGAATCACTATATGAACAACACACCGGTGCGTATCACGGTTGGCTCTGAATTCTCAGGGCTACCGGAACTCAGCGACCATCAGCGATTGCTGCTTAAGCAGATTACTGAAGGTGATGCTGTACTTCGCGGTGCACCCGGAAGTGGGAAGACGACTCTTCTTCTTGCTGCTGTTGCTGAACTCGTACGCAACGACCACTCGTTTTTAGTTCTTACGCCGGATCGTTTGCGTGCCGATCAATTAATGCCTGCGGTACAAGCGCTTGCTCCCAATGCGGTACGCCCGGTTCGAACCCCCATTGGATGGGCCTATTCAATCGTGTCGCAGTGGCGAAATACGCGTGATCAACCGCTGGGTGATGTTGAGCTCCTGACGGGCGCAAACATGGATCGTATGCTCTCTCAATTGCTAGAAGAAACTGTGATTCAGTGGCCCGAAGAGCTTTCAGATACCATCCGTTCGCTTCCGGCATTTCGGATGGAACTACGTGACCTCATTGATACTGCTGCAGAGTCTGGGACCACTGCTGAGCATCTCGAGCAGCTCGGTCGCATTCGCTCAATGAAGCAGTGGGTGAGCCTCGCACCCCTTCTCAGGAAGTGGAACGAACTTCCGCAGCTGGGGGTGGAGTTCCGAGGAACCATGCTGGCGCATGGGGCGCGGCTGGGAAGGCAAGCTGCCCAGATCTTGGCCCATTGGGATGATCGTGCGCAGTCCGCCGGAGTGCGGATTTTTGTCCCGATTCCGAAGTATCTTCTGATCGATGACCTGCAGGATTGCACTCCCTCGCTGCTGGCGCTGCTTCATGTCGCGCACGAATTGGGAAGTCGTATTATTGCTTTCTCGAATCCGGATCTCTCAGTAACCTCATACAAGCGTGGTTATGCCCATATGGATCTCGATCTGGCCAGAATGCTCGATATCCAAATTGAAGATTGCGGGGCTGGCTACGTCGGTACTCCTCAGCTTCATGCTTTGACCCTTTCGCTTGCCTCACGCATTACGCAAAGCGGACCCGCCGGAAGAAGAAATGCCCCATTTGCTGGTGACTCTGAAAGACGGATCGTTGAGCAAGGGATATTCATCCACAACTGTGCCAGCCTCGCACAGATGGGGGCGGCTCTGGGATATCAGCTGCGCTCCCATTATTTGCGTAACAACATTCCTTGGTCTCAGCAGGTAGTGATTGTTCGCTCGCAATCTCTCATTCAGCAGGCCAGAAGGGCTCTGAAACGTAGCAAAATTCCCCTGGCTGGAGGGCAACAAGCCTTCAATTTTGCGTCTAATTCAATGACCAGTGCGTTGCTGAAAACCTTAATTCCGAATGAAGACAATGGCGTGGAAGTTATCGATCGCTGGCTACGTTCAGATCTGATCTCTATCGATGCTCTGCATGTGAGTTCGCTCCTTCACAACTATGTGTGGGCGCACAGCGATCAGAAGCTGGCACAGGGGCGCGTTCAGCACCTCAGTACAGATACGATCTCTCGCATTCTTCAGGACCCTTCTCTTGTCTCACAGAACGTGGAAAAGGAACTGCGCAAGCTTCTTAAGGCCTCGACGCTATGGAAAGAAATAGAAGCCCTCAGTCCTCAAAAAGCGCTCTGGGAAGCATGGGCGACGGCAGATGTAGCAGAGGAACTGAGCAAACGGGCATTAGCGCACGACTCGGATTCAGATTATTTTGATGATGTCTTAGATTCGGTGATTGCACTCTTTAGAGTCGCGGATATCTGGCAACAAAGAAATCCGCAGAGAACTGCCGCAGAGTTTGCACGTGAGCTCCTCGAATCCGATGTAGTGACCGACACCATCGCTGCAACCGCATATCGCCACGAAGGGATCCAGGTTCTCACCCCAGAACAGGCGGTTGGGAGACATTGGGACGTCGTTGCAATTTATGGGCTTCAAGATGGCAGTTGGCCTGATCTCCGGCTTCGACAGCGTCTGCTGCGCGCCGATCTTCTTGGGGAGATCACACGTAGTACGGACCCTGCCGAAGAGGTCATTGATGACCCTCGAATCCAACGTCGGGCAGTTTTAGACGATGAACTTCGGCGACTTCTTGCTGCCGTTTCGCGAACGAATCTGGCACTGCACATCGGAGTTGTTTCCAATGAGGATCAAGCACCATCGCAATTTGTTGAACTCGTTGCACACGGAGCGGGGATCGAGATCCCCGAAGATGGTTTTCCCATCGAAGACGTCCCGCCCGCATTAGACCTTTCTGGTCTTATCTCCAGACTGAGGTATCTTGCCGCGCAGGAGAATGGCTCCCAAACACCCGAGCTTGCTACCCGTCTGCTTGCAATTCTTGCCAGACGCGGAGTCGCCAGCGCAATTCCCAGCAATTGGATTGGAGCCGGAGGGATCAGCTCGGATAGCCCGATCTATGACCAACAGCGTGTCGCTGTGAGCCCTTCCAGTTTTGATAGCGCACGTCAATGTATTCTTCGCTGGTTCTTTGCTTCCAATAGCGGCACTTCGATGCCGACGCAGAGTGCAGCAGATGGAACGTTAATTCACAGTCTGGCCGAGCGCTTCCCATGCGGGCCTCGCAGTGCTGTTATGGATGCACTCGAAG
>CAKAPY010000185.1 GCA_916719935.1 uncultured Actinomyces sp.
GGTCGTGGTCTTTGGCCTACAAGATTCGCGCTTCCCTAACCACAGTGCCTCTCCAAGAGACTGGAAGCAGGACCCTCCGGGAGCAAAAGAATGGTTTAACTCTCTTTCAGAGTTGCCCTATCCCGTGCGCAGAGATTACTCGGATCTTCCCCAGATCGTCCCCGAAGAGTACGGAGAGACCGGAATAGCAGAATATTTCGATCTGCTCGCATCTGAAGCAACAAGTTCGCGGACCACTGCGATGAGCATCTTCAACAACCACATGCAGGGAAAGTCCGGCAAGGAAACAAATACAGACAGCATCCACTATCGCCAAGGAATTCACCACGAATGCGAAGAACGGCGTTTGGCTTATGTCGCATGGACTCGAGCGCGACACGATCTGCTCCTGTGTGGTTCTTGGTTTGACTCAGGAAGCCTGAAACCACGCGATCCATCCCGGTATCTCATGGAAACAGTGAAGGCACTCGATCTAGATGCTCAACAGATCGCCGCGCGACCTGACGACGACTGGGAATCTGAGCAGCTTATCGAGATCGATACTCGACTGCGACAGTATCCAATCCTTCCAGGACGTTCACGCCAGCTGGTCATTGAAAGCGCTGCACGCGTTCAAGCTCTCATAGATCACAGCGAAGGCGACCTAAGTGTCTTGGATGCCAGCGACAACCCCTTGGTTCACGACACCCAGCTACTGCTTGAAGAACGAGAAAAGACTCTTCATTCGGCGCTTGATATTCGCATTGATCGCGTTCGTGCCACCGGGATCTCAGACTTGATTGGGAAGGCAGATACGTGGATTAACAATATCCGTAGGCCTTTGCCCGTTGAGCCCCAATCAAGTTCCGTGCTCGGCACGATCTTCCACAAATGGGTTGAAAAAGAACTTCACCTCAGTACCGGTGAACTGTGGGACGAACCCGTGGAAGGCAGCGAAGCACTGGAAGCTTCTGATCAACAACTGCTTGCTCAGATGCAAGAAAACTTCCATTCGCTAGACCTTGAACAGCTTGAACCCATTGCGATCGAAGAGCCCTTTGCGCTTACCCTCGCGGGAATATCTATTCAAGGAAGAATCGACGCGGTATTTAAAGATGCCAACGGCACATACATCGTCATTGATTGGAAGACATCGCACCTTCCTGGGAAGAACACGCCGCTTTCAACCTGGGAATACTACGCGCGCCAGCTTCAGCTCTACCGCATCGCCTGGGCGCAGCGCGAAGGTCTGTCTCCCAGTGAAGTGCAAGCGCGAGTGTGTTTCCTCAGGGTGCCTATTAGCTACAGCATCGAAGACATCGTGGCTCAAACCGGTGCGCCCGTCGATCAGCTTGAATCCCAGCTCACTCAGGCGCTCACCGAACTCCAGAAGAAAAATCCCAGCTAGCGCTGACGGACACTGAAGGGAGGAACGATTGTCGCTGGAAGCGTCTGCCCAGCGTCGCTAAGTACCGCGCAGAAAAGTAGAAAATCTGAGAACTAATGCAGAGCCTGATCTACTCGTGAGTAGGCAGGATCGCACTCATATCGATGTGCTCAGTGGGCGCTTCTGCCGCTTGTCCAGAGCCGCCCTCAGAATCAGCTTGTGACGTATGGGCACTCAGCCTGATCGGACCGGAGTGAGGACGAGCATGACCGTCGCCCTTGCCAGTGGAGGCAGTGCTTCGAGCTGCTTCGGTAGCGAGCGGGCTGGAGGGAGCCGACTCAGATGTCCGAAGGCTTGTCTCCTCGCTCTGTGAAGAAGATTCTTCTTCTGAAGTCGAAGAATCGCTTGCAGTCTTCGCAGGCTCTTCCGTGCGCTTGGGAGCACTCTCTCCGACACTTGCCGAGAGCTCTGCCAACATGGCGCGGGCCTCGTCGACAATATCGGAATCTCCACTGTGTAGTCCGTGAACCAACCAACGCACCACAGCCAATTCGGAAAGAAGCTCAGCGCGTGCCAGAAGGTGCAGGTCTTTCTCGGAACGAGTCAGCTGGTAGGCCTCGTGGAAGCGCTCTAAAAACTCATCCGAAGCGCGCGCAAAAACCCACGCAATATCGACGGCAGGGTCGCCAACGTGTGCGGATGAAAAACCTGTCAGTGCGCAGACCCGACCGTGGTCGATGTGAATTGAAGTTTCGGAAAGATCGCCGTGAATGGGGGAGGGGAGGAAACGCCACAGAGACAAATTCTCCAGCGACTCTTCCCAGCGATCCCACAAATTCGCGGGGATGACGACTTCCTGCGCGGCCTCGTCCAAAACCGCTTGGTGACGGTCACGGCACTCGATTGCCGAATAAGCAGGAAGATTAACGCCGGTATAGATCAGCTCGGGAAGATTGTGTAGCGAGGCCAATGCATTTCCCAAAGATGCAGGAAGCAAGTGTGGGTCGTCGAAATCCGAGGTTTCCATGACGTGCCCACCCAGATCACGGTGGACCATGACTCGATCACCCTCTGGGGTGCGGGTAAAACCGGAGGGACGCGGAACCTCAAAGGGAATCTTCGAGAAATCGTGAGCCTTCCCCAAACGCTCCAAAACTGCCTTCTGTGCTTCCATGTCCAGTCCGCCGACAGTGTCGTGTGGACAGACAACCATCCATCGGTCACCCGAAGTGTCAATGAGGCCGGTGACTGAAAGGACCTCATCGCTGAACTGCGGGGGACGCAGTCCGGCTACTTCGAGCCGCGGAACCGCAACTGTTGCAAGGGCAGCAAGTTCATAGGGAGTCTTTGATCGAGTCACGTTTAGACCATAATGTGCCGGGTGAATACAGCGGGGCAGGCGCATCGAGAGAAGGCAAAATTGCCGCCAAGAACACCAAATATGTGGGCTTTCGTGGCGGGTATTGCCTGTCTGTGATCAGGGCATACGCAATGCAGAGTCCATATGTTGGAAAAGAAAAGGTAAATAAACCTGAGCAGTGCCATGATCAAGACATGAGTGAAAAGTTCGATACATCCCAGCTTCCCCGCGAGCTCGCATCGGTCTTCGATGAATTGGTAGCGCGCGACCCCCACCAAGGTGAATTCCACCAGGCAGTCTTTGAGGTTCTCTCGACACTGACTCCTCTGGTTTCACGCAAGCCCGAATACCAGGATCTGGCGATTTTCGAGCGAATTGTCGAACCCGAACGCCAACTCATGTTCCGGGTTCCCTGGAGTGATGATCAGGGTCGCATCCACGTCAATCGCGGCTTCCGCGTTCAATTCAATTCCGTGCTTGGTCCCTACAAGGGGGGACTGCGTTTCCACCCCTCGGTGAACTTGTCGATCATCAAGTTCCTTGGCTTTGAACAGATTTTCAAGAACTCTCTGACCGGCCTGCCTATGGGAGGCGCGAAGGGCGGTGCAAACTTCAACCCCAAGGGTAAGTCTGACGCCGAAATCATGCGTTTTTGCCAGTCGTTCATGACTGAACTTCAGCGTCATATTGGTCCCAACGTCGATGTTCCCGCCGGTGATATTGGCGTGGGTGGCCGCGAAATCGGTTACCTTTTCGGCCAGTACCGTCGCATTCGCAACAGCTTTGATGCCGGTGTTCTCACAGGCAAGGGCCTGACCTGGGGCGGCTCCTTTGCTCGCACCGAGGCCACCGGTTATGGCTTGGTCTACTTTGCGCAGGAAATGCTTCGTGCGCG
>CAKAPY010000186.1 GCA_916719935.1 uncultured Actinomyces sp.
TCTGCTGCTGACAATTCCCAACCAGTTGGGATTCCAGGAAAATCTGTCGATCATCAGCAACTTCGCCAAATATGTGGCACCAGAGCTCGGTTGGGTTCCTGCTGACCAGGGTCTCCCAACGGGCTACCCAATTGATTAAGTCCGTAGCACTGGGCTATCGCGGGATTTTAGACAGCGCATCTACCTGAGCAAACTGCAGTATCTGGACGGCTGACTTGCCGGTGCTTTTGTAGGGGCAAAAGCACCGGCACGTCATTCCACCAGCGCCATTGCAAGTGGAAGCTCAGCCCGGTCGAAACCCTGACCTCCCAACCAGTGCCTTTATTTTAATCCCAACTAATCGATAAAACCTGGGAAAATGTGCATTGATTGATGCACATTTTCCCAGGTCAGAGGCTGTTTAAAGCTGATTAAGGTGCAACCTTAAAGCGCCCTTTTCGCACCGTATAAATTTAGTTATTCCCCTCGTGAAGATCGCTCAATAGTTTACGACGCAAGGGTCCTGTGGCCTCGGAAGCCAACATAATCAGCCCAATGCCCAACACAGTCATGCCCATCAAAATCAGCATTGGGGCAAGCCCAGCACTCAGGAGCATCACCGGAGACATAAACAGAATGCCCAAGCTCATCGCTCCTCCAATCATGAGCAATGCTGGAAGCAGAATTTCAATCCTGCGCGCACGATCCATGAAGTTTCGGGGCGACCCCATGAATTCCAAGGCTTTCATCTGGTCAACGGAATCGATCACGCGAATGGCTTGATTGATTGCAGTAGAGATTGCACCCAAAGCCATAGTGATACCAAAAGTCAGAAGCATTCCCGTGCGAATATCCGACATGAGGATCCTTGCGACTTCCTCCATGTCCCCCGCATTACCCATCGACATCGAGCTGAAGATCGGCATGAGCACTCCGACAATGAAGGCGACCAGGGCAACCGCACCAAAAGACCTCCAGACGCTCTTGGGATCATCAGCAATCCGACGACCCGCAAGAAGCATCTGTGGAGTACGCGCAAGGCTTGCCATGGCTTTGCCCAGAAGGGATACCGAAAAAGCTCCCACGACATTGACCAGCGCAAAAATCACACCGAGGAATCCGAAGAATAGCCCCATGGCAATTGCCAACCCCAGCTGCATCATCATCTGTGCAACAATCACCCAGGCAATGACCAGAACAAGCATCACGATCAGCCACAGTGGTGAAACCTTTGCCCCCTCAGTACGACGCGTAACGCCCAAAGGTGTAATGACCACTTTACGCATCGCAAGCATCGACGAAGCGGCGGCCAGCACAATCATCAGTACGGCCTCGGCAAGGAGGACAAGCGGACCAACCCACATTTCGTGTACCCCTATGCGCTGACCCTGGAAGGAAATCAGCTGCCAAACCGGCAAAAGCGCACCATACAGAGCGGTACCACACACAACACCAATTGCTGCATAGACCGCGGTTTCGATCAGACACGCAACACGTGTTTGTGCAGGCCCTAATCCCATGAGGCGAAGAACCGCTAGATCCCGTGCACGCCGACTCATTCCCAGACGCGCAGCGGCAGCGCCCATGCTTAGAGTCGGGACGATCATTAAAAGACCCGCAAAGCACGCCAGAATGACATAAAAGCCACCCATCCCCTCGAAACCATCTGGCAAGTCATAGGTACGCGAGAAGAACATCAGAACCCCACCCGTGACGGAGAGAAGAATTGCGTGGGGAAGGGCGAAAGCCAAAACTGTCAGGATCGAGGTCGCGCGATCACGAGAACCTAGGACTGCGCGTGCCGCAGTGAGTGTTGCGCTCATCGAGACACCTGCTGATCGACCAGGCCGTCTCGCATATGGATTTCATGCGGAAGCCGCGCGGCCACCGAAGGATCATGGGTCACCAGAATCAAGCTCGCCCTGGTGCTTTGGCAGGCATAGGTCAGCACACCCATGACCTCCGCACCGGTGCTTTGATCCAAAGCGCCCGTCGGTTCATCGGCAAAGACAACTTTGGGATTGGTAATCAGCGCGCGCCCAATCGCAACGCGCTGCGCCTGACCACCGGAGAGTTGGCCGGGCCGGTATGGACCTGCACCCTCCAGCCCCAGATTCACCAGGATCTGCTGTGCGCGGGCAATGGCCTCTTTACGCGCAACTCCTGCCAGCATCAGGGGCATTGCAATATTTTCCTGGCAGGGAAGTTCTGGAAGCAGCTGCCCATCTTGGAACACGAAACCAAAATGCTTGAGGCGCAGTTCCGAAATCGCACCCTCACTCAGTGTTGTCATTTCAGTGCCATCCAGGGTGATGCTTCCCGTCGTCGGTCGCAACACTCCCGCCAAGCAGTGCAAAAGCGTTGTCTTCCCGCACCCCGAGGGTCCCATAATTGCCAGTTGGCTGCCCTGGGGGATGGATAGGCTGACTCCCGCGAGCGCCTGTACGGTATTTCCGCCGCGTTGATAGAGTTTCGTGAGCCCGTTGACAACCATTCCCGAGGCCGCGGATGCATAAGGGGCTTGTGGCGCGCCTGCGCCCTGCTGCAGTGGTGAAGTCATGGTTTAAGTCTGCGCTTTGCTGCCCGTCTGCACCATGAGGTAAGGCCCTGATTTACCCCTGGTTTTCCCTAGGGGATGTAACCTTGTAAACAATCAATGACATCACCATCACCGCGCCGCTGCCAAGGAGGGCCAGTGCTCACTCTGAGCCAACATATTGATCAGATCCTCGGGATCTTGCTTGCTCTATTCCTTTCCTCTCTGATCGGTTTGGAACGTCAGGCACGCGGAAAGAGCGCTGGTCTTCGTACTGATGCGATTGTCGGTATGACCTCAGCCCTTCTTATGGTCGTGTCGAAGTACGGTTTTAATGACGTGCTTGTGGCTGATCTTGTACGCGTTGACCCTTCTCGCGTCGCCGCGCAGATCGTTTCTGGAATTGGCTTCCTTGGCGCAGGTATCATTCTGACCCGCTCGGGAGCAGTTCGAGGCCTGACCACTGCCGCAACCGTATGGGAGACAGCTGGTATTGGTATGGCATGTGGCGCAGGTTTGTGGATCGCGGGAACCGCTGTCACATTCATGCACTTTATTGTTGTTTTCGCACTGACACCCCTTTCACGCCACATCGGTCCTCATGCTCCCCGCCGTCCCAACACGATTGTTTTGGAGTTGGTCTTCGATCCCGGTCAAGGGGTCATGCGTCGTGTATTGAGCGTGATGACAGATTCAAAGTGGCGCGTTTCCGAGGTTCGATCTGACACTGAGGGTAAACGCGGACATGCATTCATTGAGACGACGACCGCTGACCGTGTTGCGCTTCCGGCACTGATCGCCACAATCTCTGATCTTCCCGGCATCTATTCCGTTGAGGAAGCGGACCCACACGGCGCCGACTAAAAGTGTCCACGGCCTCGGCACTTATGTCACGCCAGTCGTTTTAGTGGCACACTTAGTTACGTGTGTCCTCCGACATACTTGTATAGAAAGGTTCGCTCATGTCTCAGGATCCTCAGTCACAGGGAAATCGACTCGACCCGTGGTTTGATGCCTACGCAGATCGAGCTCATAACCTGCGAGCTTCTGAGATTCGCGCACTGTTTTC
>CAKAPY010000187.1 GCA_916719935.1 uncultured Actinomyces sp.
TGCTCTTGAGCACGCAGGCGCAGCATCGATGGCAAGTTCATCTCGGGGCTCGCCTCACGAGTTGCAATCGCTTCCCAAGAGCCATCAGCAAGCCTGCGTACTGTCATGAGTATCCCTTTCGGTTGAATTGAGTTCAGCGTCTATCGCGCACGTCGGAAGAAGCGGCGGCGCTTTGCCGGGGCAGATTCAAGTGGACCACCGTAAAGTTCGTCGACTTCATCTGCGAAATCATGAAGTACTTTTCCACGACGAAGCTTCATCGAGGGAGTCACGTAGCCGTTTTCGACAGTGAAGCTCGCATCAATGATTCGGAATTTGCGAATGGACTCCGCGCGAGAGACTGCCTTGTTTGCACGGTCTACTGCACGTTGGAGCGAAGCTTGCACTTCGGGAAGCTGGGCGGCCTCAAGTGGCGAGCAACGGGGGAGTCCGTGCTTACGCAGCCAATCTGGAAGCATCTCAGCGTCAAGGGTAAAGAGCGCACCGATAAATGGCCGCTGGTCGCCAACAACAATGACGTTTGCAACTAAGGGGTGGGTAGCCAGCGAATCTTCCAAAACCTCAGGAGAGACATTTTTGCCGCCCGCGGTGACGATAAGTTCTTTCTTTCGTCCGGTAATTGAAAGCTGGCCGCTCTTTGAGATAGACCCTAAATCACCGGTATGGAACCACTCACCATCGGGCATCACCTGGTGAGTTTGCTCAGGCAAGTGGTAGTAGCCGGGCATGACCGAAACACCTTTGACAAGGATTTCTCCATCTTTTGCGATCTTGATGAAGTTTCCTGGAAGCGGTAGGCCCACGGTACCAACGGGGTTCTTTCCAACATGCTGAACAGCGATCGGCCCGGTTGTCTCGGAAAGACCATACCCCTGGAGAAGTGTGATACCCATGCCCGCGTAGAACTGGGCAAGGTCGGTAGCTAAAGGAGCTCCTCCGGAGACGATGTAGCGAAGATTGGGGCCAAGAATCGAACGGATTTTCTTCAGAACAAGTGCGTCGGCAATACCGTGGCGTGCCTTCTTCAGCAGGGAAGGCCCAAAAGTACGCTCTTGCGCGAGTGCATATGTGCGCGCCTGCTTGGCGCTCCATGCGAACATCTTGCCTTTGATTCCGCCGCCGGCTTTCGCGGAAGCGGCGTTGTAGACCTTTTCGAGCACACGCGGTACGACAAGCAGAACAGAGGGCTTGAAAGCCTGAATGTCGGGCAAGAGATTCTTAATATTTGGCGAGAATCCAAGGACACCCGCTCCAGAAAGCACGAGGTGCATCACGAGGCGTGCAAGGACATGCGCGACCGGAAGGAAGAGGAGCAGACGTGTGTCAGGAGAGTCAACGATATCGCCAACAACCTGACGTGCGCCCGCAATTGTCGCTAGGAAGTTTGCGTGGGTGAGAACAACACCCTTGGGAACTCCGGTGGTTCCAGAGGTATAGATAATTGTTGCGATCGATGAAGAGTCCAGTGACGAACGGCGAGTTTTAACGTCGTCGATCGACACATGCTTGGCAGCGCGAGCGATGGTTCGCAATGCTCCCTGATCGAAACTGTCGATTGAACGCGTGAAAGCGGGGGCGACACTTCGAACTAGTTCTGCCTGTTGTGTCGTCGCAGTGAACACTTGAACGACATGGGCATCTTCGAGGATGTGGTGGATCTGTGCGGCCGAATCAGACTCATAGATTGGGACCGTGACGGCTCCAATCGAGAGAAGAGAAAGGTCTAGCAGTAGCCATTCCATGGATGTAGAAGCGAGAATCGCGACCGAGTCTCCCGCTTCAATACCGAGGCCGACAAGGCCACAGGAAATATATTCAACCTGACGTTGAAGTTCTGCAGCAGTGATCTTGCGGGTGGCGCCTACGGAGGAACGTGTCTCGACGGCAACCTGATCGGGCTGAGCCGAGGCTCGTGCAGCGAGTAGGTCAGGGAGCAGCTCGTGCGAAGGGAGCTTAAATTTCGGCTTGATCGTATACGAACCGTCACGCATGCGTTTCATGATGTCTCCGTTTCGGACCTGCAGTTACACGAGTAGACACTATGAATATAGCGTCTAATGGCGGCTATCTAGCTCACAGATCGTAATACAGCTGAAATTCGTAAGGATGCGGGTAGGCGCGCATTGGGGCAATCTCCACCGTTTCTTTATAGTTAATCCAGGTTTCGATCAGGTCTTCAGTAAAGACATCTCCCTCGGTGAGGAATTCATAGTCATGACGAAGTGCCTCAAGAGCTGCTTCCAAACTAGAAGGAAGCTTCGCAATGGAATCGTAGTCTGCGCTCGGAAGTTCGTAGAGGTCCTTATCAATGGGCGCGGCTGGTTCGATACGGCGTTTGATCCCGTCGATACCGGCCATGAGACAGGCTGAGAAGGATAAGTAGGGGTTCGCGCTGGGATCAGGAACACGGTATTCAACGCGTTTGGCGGCAGGCGAAGTGCCAGTTACAGGGATACGAATACAGGCGCTACGGTTACGTGCCGAATAGACCAGGTTAATCGGCGCCTCAAAGCCCGGGACAAGCCGGCGAAAGGAATTGACCGAAGGGTTTGTAAAGGCAAGCAATGCAGGCGCGTGCTCCAAAAGCCCACCAATGAACCAGCGGGCGGTGTCGGAAAGAGAACCGTAGCCTCGTTCGTCATAGAAGAGAGGCTCGCCGTCTTTCCACAAGGAAAGGTGCGTGTGCATTCCAGAACCGTTATCACCGAATAGTGGCTTGGGCATGAAGGTTGCCGACAGCCCCGCAGCACGCGCAGCGTTCTTAATGACGTACTTAAACTTCATCATGTCGTCTGCGGCAGTTGTTAAGGTATCGAAGCGGTAGTTGATCTCCTGCTGGCCGCCCGAGCCAACCTCGTGATGTGCACGCTCAAGCTTCAGTCCAACCTCGGTCAGGAGGTTAGACATCTCATCACGAAGATCGGTGAAGTCATCGCTGGGAGAGACGGGGAAATAACCGCCCTTAAGCGCGACTTTATATCCCAGATTCCCACCTTCCTCCGTGCGTCCTGTGTTCCAGTAGGCCTCGTCGGAGTCAAGAGCGTAGAAGGTCGATTGAGGGCTTACTTGGTAACGCACATCGTTGAAGACGAAAAACTCTGCCTCTGCGCCGATATAACAGGTGTCGGCGATGCCAGTGGAGCGCAGGTAGGCCTCGGCTTTCGCGGCAACTTGTCTAGGGTCGCGTGAGAAAGGCTCATCAGTGAATGGGTCGACAATGGAAAAAATGATGACGAGTGTCTTATTAGCGCGGAAAGGGTCGACGAAGGCTGAGGTAATATCGGGAATCAGCTTCATGTCTGATTCGTGAATCTGTGTGAAGCCGCGAACCGACGAGCCGTCGAACATCAGTCCATCTTTGAGGACCGAAGCTTGAAGCTCGCTGGCGGGAATAGTGAAGTGCTGTTGGACTCCTGGAAGGTCGCAGAAACGTACGTCGATGTACGCAATTTCTTCCTTTTCGATGAAGTCGATAACCTCTTGAGCCTGGGTAAACATGGCAAACCTTTCCACAGCGATACCTTCAAGAAATGATAAACCTCAGACCAAAAGTTTTCTAA
>CAKAPY010000188.1 GCA_916719935.1 uncultured Actinomyces sp.
GGGAGCGAGTTTAGTCTCAACGACTGTCAGCGCCTCCAAGCGTGCGAAAGGGGCCCGAGCAAGCGCCTCACTGGTTGCGCTTGAATAAGCCCGCACGAGGCCGCCGGCGCCCAGGAGAATTCCTCCGAAGTAGCGCGTCACGACGACCGTCACATTCCATAGTTCATTGCGTTTGAGAACATCCAACATGGGCGTTCCAGCGGTTCCTGAGGGCTCTCCATCATCTGAGGAATGCTGAGAAGGTGAATGGCCTTCTTCTGCGATCATCCATGCTGAGCAGTTGTGGCGTGCCTGTGGATGGGCGTCTTTCACCGAATTGATGAACTCACGGGCTTCTTCGGGTGTATCTGTCCGAGCGATCGATGCAATAAAGCGCGACCGCTTAATTTCAATTTCGTGGGACAGGCGTGTGCCTGAAGCAAGTACTCGAAGAGAGGACATAGTGTCTTCATTGTTGCATGAGTGATTGCGAGCTCCGGGAATGAGACGAGCTTCGCACGAATAATTCCTTTGGAATATGCGTACTTTTGGCCCGTCGTGCTACAGTGGTCAGGTTGTCGAAAGTCATATCTGTATGACTGCGTATCTGAAAGATGCGCGTCGACGCGGTAAAAACGTCAGAACTAGAAGAGGAGCGGTAGGGTCATGGCAGTTCCCAAGCGCAAGATGTCCCGAGCAAACACCCGCACTCGCCGGTCCGCATGGAAGGCCGATCTCACTGAGCTGAACACCATCAAGGTGGGCGGCCGTGAGGTGCGTGTTCCCCGTCGTCTGGCGAAGGCGTACAAGAACGGCCTGCTGGACGTCGAGGACTGATTCCTCCGTTCGCAAGTTTTTGTGGGGCCCGGTACCGATTGGTGCCGGGCCCCACACTGTTGTTTCAGGTTCAGCGTTCTACGATTGACGCATGTGGAACGAACTCATCCTTGACGCGCACTCGATTTTCCGGCTCTTCATCGGTATCGTGATCATCTCTGCTCACCTGACTTTGACAAAGAAACAGAGCCTTACCCAATTCACTTCTATTGACTTCATCGGAAACTTTATTCTCGGTGGGATCATCGGCGGTATTATCTATAACCATTCGGTTTCTACTTTCTCCTACGTTGTACTGCTGCTTGCAGCTGTGGGCATGATTTCGCTTTTTAACTTCATTGCTTCCCGCTTTATGCCCGCGCGGCAAATTGTCAAGGGCAAAGCGGTGACCATCATCAATCACGGCCATTTCGTCATTGATTCTCTCGATGATGCAAGTAGCGCGTTCGACATGATTAACTTCACCGAGCAACTTCGTTCGCGTGGAATTTTCTCAGTTGAAGATGTCGAATTTGCACAGTATGAGTCAAACGGCTCTTTGACTGTGATCAAGAAGGGCGATGGAAGCTTGAGCTACGTCTTAGTCTCGAAGGGACAGATTGTTCAAGATCAACTTGAAGCCTCTGGCCAGAGCGAAGAATGGCTCACGAAGGAACTTGAACACCAGGGAATTAAGCTCGAAGACATTTTCTTTGCTGAGCTCGAGGGGCGCGAGAAAATTTATATCGTGATGAATGATATGACGGCTCGTTCTTTCGCATTCAGCCTTGAGAACTCGCAGGAAAATGCGGAGCAAAAAATGGATTAGGCGACTTCGTTAAGTCAGCTCTTTGCTTCTCCTTTGAACAAGGAAAGTTAAAGTGGTGGGGGGGGGAAGTTGCAGAACCACCGGCGATCCAGGTTGTTGGACGCTCGGGATGCTCACCTAAGATATCGACGGCCTGTGGGACGGTCGGAACGATCGCAGAGCGCTCCAGAATTGCCACATGAGTATCGGGAACAAGAGTGATGGCGCGGCGTCCTTGATCAGGTTCACCGTCCAAGATAATCGTTCCCGAGATGGAAATTCCAACGCGACTACGGGTCACGACGGCATCGATTGCATCCAATTCCAATGTCGGAATAGCGTTCTCACGCGAATCCTCACGTACCTTTCGCTTATCGCGTCCAGCCGCCTTCTTGAACTGATCATCGAGGCCTGTGGGAACGACAACCGAGGAAGCCTTGGCCTCGGAAAGGAACTTTGCGATCGCATCTTCGATTGCCTGATCATCGCGTGCTTCGACAACCTGCGCTGAGTAGTCCTCAAGCTTCTCAATCATCTCAGCAACGACTTCATCCGAACCGGGGGCATGTTGGCCTTCGCGGATGTAGTTACGAGGAATTTCTCGGACGGGACGTCCCTCTTGCGAACGCTCAATGGCCTCGCGCGCACGGGCGAGGATAGCGGTCTTCGCATCCATAACCATCTCAGGCCTCCTCAGTATTCGTGTGAGTAGTCATTCCGTGCTCACTCGCCAAGGGGATGTCCCTCGCCGGCGCATCGGAGCGTGGAGCCGAGGCATCTGAGTCGGGGTGAGTACGCCGCCACCACTGGCGGAATGTTTCCTTCGGAGCGACCGGAAGATCGCGGGCAGTAGTCCACAGCGAGGCCGGGAAGGGAAGAGCGCCGATCTTTCCCTTCTTCTTGGCAATACGGGTGGCCTTGACACCGGTTGTTGCCAGCTCCCATGCCTTTGAATTGGACATGACAGGAGCTGAAGCGTCCATCGCCAAATCCCAAATATCGGGCACGAGATTGTGCTTGACGTCCACGGTACGGGCACGCATATGGATCAGGATGTTCGGAATCTTGATCTTCACCGGGCAGACCTCGCCACACGCACCGCACAGAGAGGATGCGAAGGGAAGGGTGTGGACGGGATCCTTCTCATCCAAGCCTTGAGTTAGCTGTGGCGTGAGGATGGCGCCGATGGGGCCGGGGTAAACCGAACCGTAGGCGTGGCCTGAAGTGTGCTGGTAGACCGGGCAGATATTCATGCAGGAACCGCAACGGATGCATGCAAGGGCTTCGCGGCCAATGGGATCGGCAAGCGTCTTGGTGCGTCCGTTATCCATCAGGATCAGGTGGAATTCCTGCGGGCCATCACCCGGAGTCACGCCCGTCCACATCGAGGTGTAGGGGTTCATGCGCTCACCCGTAGCAGAGCGGGGGAGAAGCTGGGAGAAGACCTCGATATCCTGGTAACGAGGAACCAACTTTTCGATACCCATCAATGTGATGAGCGTATCGGGAAGGGTCAGGCACATACGTCCGTTACCTTCCGATTCGAAGACCGACACGGTTCCAGTTTCAGCGACACCCATGTTGGTACCTGAAACCGCAACCTTGGCATGCAGGAACTTCTTACGAAGGTGTGCGCGTGCGGCGGCAGTCAATTCCTGAGGATCATCAGAAAGATCACGCGGGGCATCTTCCATTCGATCGAGGAAAATGCCACGAACCTCGGAACGGTTACGGTGAATTGCAGGAACGACAATGTGGCTGGGCATATCGTCAGCAAGCTGGACGATCATTTCTGCCAGGTCGGTCTCGCGTGCGGAAATACCTTCGTCCTTCAGGAATTCGTTAAGGTTCGTTTCCTGGGTTGCCATCGACTTGATTTTGACGACTTCGTCGACGCCCTTGGACTTAATGATGTCCGCGATGATGCGATTCGCTTCATGCTTATCGCGTGCCCA
>CAKAPY010000189.1 GCA_916719935.1 uncultured Actinomyces sp.
GCAGAGCAAGCATTGCATTGATAGCCCGGTTAGGCTAGGAACGTGGCTGATCCTTCGACTTATCGACCGAAAACAAGCGAGATCCCGACAGACCCAGGGGTCTATAGGTTTCGCGATGAACAGGGTGCAGTCATCTATGTTGGTAAAGCAAAGAACCTTCGAGCGCGTCTGACTAACTACTTTCAAGACCTTGCCAATCTTCATCCGCGTACCCAGAAAATGGTGACGACCGCTGCCTCGGTGCAGTGGACTGTTGTACGTAACGAGATTGAAGCGCTCACCCTTGAGTTTACGTGGATCAAGGAATTCAATCCGCGTTTTAACGTGATGTTCAAGGATGACAAGTCCTATCCGTATCTCGCTGTGAGTATGGGGGAGCGTTTCCCCCGCGTTCAGGTCACCCGAGAAGCGCGTAGGAAAGACACGCGTTACTTTGGTCCGTATACAAAAGTCTGGGCTATCCGCGACACTATTGAACTTCTGATCCGCGTATTCCCCGTTCGAACCTGTTCTGCCGGGGTATTCCGCCGCGCTCAAGCTCAAGGGCGTCCATGCCTCCTCGGGTACATTGACAAGTGTTCGGCGCCGTGCGTTGGTCGTATTTCTCAAGCAAAACATCGCGCTTTAGCCCAGTCGATGTGC
Organism: uncultured Actinomyces sp.; assembly: GCA_916719935.1. Taxonomy (GTDB): domain Bacteria; phylum Actinomycetota; class Actinomycetes; order Actinomycetales; family Actinomycetaceae; genus Pauljensenia. Next base: position 643 of record CAKAPY010000189.1, read on the forward strand.
GACTTTCTTGAAGGAAAAGCAAGCCCTATCCTGCGTCAAGTCGAGTCTGAAATGCGGCAAGCTAGCGCTGAGCTCGATTTTGAAACAGCGGCAAAGAAACGTGATGATTTGCGTGCACTAGAGACGGTTCTTGAACGCAACACGATGGTTTTAAACGATGGAACTGACGCTGATATTTTTGCCTTAGTGAGCGATGAGCTTGACGCCGCGGTACATGTTTTCCACGTTCGTGGTGGTCGTATTCGTGGCACTCGAGGATGGGTAGTTTCACGCGACGATGATGCCAGTGAAGCTGAACTCATGGCCAGACTCTTCGAACAGATCTATTCCGAACTACCGGATGTTCCTCAGGGAACAAAACGACGCATTGAACAGGCCGAGGCAGTATCGGTCGATGACGTCATTCATACACCGACTCGTGCGGTTCCGCGTGAGATTTTGGTGAGTGTGATGCCCACTGAAAGGGGCACAATCGCTGAGTGGCTTTCAGAAAAGAGGGGAGCGGCGGTTGACATTCATGTCCCCAAACGCGGTCCGAAGGCTCAGCTTATGGAGACCGTTAAAGAAAATGCCAAGCAGGCGTTGCTTCTTCATAAGACTCGTCGAAGTGGCGATCTTGCCCAACGCGGTCAGGCGCTGGACGAGCTTGCTGAATACCTCGATCTTCCCGCGGCTCCTTTGCGTATCGAGTGCTACGACATCTCTCACACTCAGGGCCAGCTTCAGGTTGGTTCAATGGTTGTTTTTGAAGATGGAGTACCAAGGAAGGACGCGTATCGCCACTTCAACATTCAGGGTGAAGATGGTGAGGGAACGCCCGATGACACATCTGCAATGGACGAAGTCCTTCGACGCAGATTCCGTAGGCTCCTTGCTGAAGAAAATGGTGAAGACGGTGAAGATGAGGAAGGTGTCGCCTTTGAGTCTGGACCGGTTGATGCGAGCGGACGTCCACGGCGCTTTTCATATCGTCCAGATTTAGTAGTTGTTGATGGAGGTTTGCCGCAGGTTAATGCTGCCCGCGACGCTTTGGATTCAATGGGAATTGATATTCCCCTGATCGGCCTTGCAAAGAGGCTGGAGGAAGTGTGGATTCCCGGCGAGGAATTCCCGCTGATCTTCCCGCGAACCTCTGCAGCTCTCTTTATGCTTCAGTACCTTAGAGATGAATCCCATCGATTTGCCATCACAGCGCATAGGAAGCGGCGCGCGAAGAATCAGCAGCGCTCAGTTTTGGATGGGATTGCAGGAGTAGGTCCTTCTCGTCAGAAAGCGCTCCTACGTCACTTCGGTTCCGTCAACAAGATTCGCAAGGCTACGCCCGAACAAATTGCACAAGTCAGTGGGATCGGACCCTCCCTAGGAAGTGCAATTTGGCAAGCGCTTAATCCAGATCTTCCGCTTGTGCAGTAACGCCAAACTGCCTGAGCTAAAAACCGGGAAAGATTCGCTGATCAATGGCACCATAGGGGTATGAGTGAAACTCCCATCCCACCCGAGGCTTCGCAGGAAACCGTGCCCGGAGGTATCCCACTTCTCGATCAGATTGCCCCCGATGCTCCTGATGAGGGTGGCAACGAGGTTGTGATCATCACCGGGCGCTCAGGAGCGGGACGTACCGGTGCTGCCCGTGCACTTGAAGATCTTGATTGGTACGTCGTCGACAATCTTCCGCCGGCAATGTTGCCAGCGCTGGTTGGCATGATGAGCCCCGACGGCGGGGGAGTCCACCGACTGGCTGTCGTCGTTGACGTGCGTTCGCGTGAGTTCTTTGCTGATTTTGCTCGCGCCCTTGAACAGCTTAAAGAGTTGGGGGTTGCCTATCGAGTAATCTTCCTTGAGGCATCGACGGACACTCTCGTCCGGCGTTATGAATCCAATCGCCGCCCTCACCCGCTTCAGGGAGATGGAACTCTTCTTGACGGAATTACAGCCGAAGAGCGCGCGCTTGCCCCTCTACGTCGCTTCGCAGATACGATTATTGACACCTCCAGGATGTCCGTTCATGACCTGACACGTCATATCCGCGATGTTATTGCTCAGGCTGGCGACGTGCCGCTTCGTATCACCGTTGAATCCTTTGGTTTTAAGCACGGTCTCCCTTTGGATGCTGACCACGTTCTTGACGTGCGCTTTTTAAAGAATCCCTACTGGGTTGATGAATTGCGTCATTTGACGGGTAAAGACCAACCTGTTGCAGATTACGTTCTGTCCCAGCCGGGCGCCCGCGACTTCGTTGTTGGTTACGCTGATCTTCTTGCACCCATGCTGAAGGGGTATATTGGTGAACTCAAGCGTTACACAACAATTGCAGTTGGGTGTACGGGCGGGAAGCACCGTTCAGTGGCGAGCGCAGAGCTCATCGCCCGCAGGCTGCGCGAGCATGGTTTCAATGTGCGAATCATGCATCGCGATATGGGAAAGGAATAGTCGATGACCTACGTTGATGCTGCTGGGTGGATGCAGCGCGGCGATTCGAATAATCGCGTCGTCGCACTGGGGGGCGGACATGGATTGTCCGCAACTCTTCGCGCCCTTCGACACATCACGCGTCAGCTCACCGCTGTTGTGACCGTTGCTGATGACGGTGGCTCTTCGGGCCGCCTTCGGGCAGAGATGCCGATTCTTCCCCCCGGCGATTTACGCATGGCTTTAGCGTCTTTATGCGAAGAAACTGAGTGGGGTTTGACCTGGCGAGATGTCTTCCAGATGCGCTTGAAGACCAGTGGTCCGATGGATGGTCATGCAGTCGGCAATATTGTGATTGCTGGATTGTGGCAGCTTCTCGACGACCCGGTAGAAGGCCTCGATTTTGTTGGCCGTCTCTTGGGAGCGCAGGGGCGTGTTCTCCCGATGTCGACAGACCCGCTAAGTATTGAGGCGGATATG
>CAKAPY010000190.1 GCA_916719935.1 uncultured Actinomyces sp.
TACATCAAGTCCCGCGGATACAACCTCCGCATCGGTCTTGAACCCAAGCCCAACGAACCTCGCGGTGATATCTTCCTGCCGACCGTCGGTCATGCGCTGGCACTCATCGCGCAGCTCGATAATGGCGACGTTGTTGGCCTCAATCCTGAAACCGGACACGAACAAATGGCCGGTCTGAACTACACGCACGCCTTGGCGCAGGCGCTGAACGCCGGCAAGCTCTTCCACATTGACCTCAATGGGCAGTCGGGAATCAAGTACGACCAGGACAAGGCTTTTGGTCACGGAGATCTAGCAAGTGCCTTCTTTACGGTCGACCTCCTTGAGAACGGCTTCCCCGGGGGTGGACCTCGCTACGAAGGGCCTCGCCACTTCGACTACAAGCCCAGCCGAACTGAGGGTATGGAAGGCGTATGGGAATCTGCACGCGCGAATATGGATATGTACCTGCGTTTAGCGCAGAAGGCACGCGAATTCCGCGCTGATCCCATCACCCAGGAACTCATGGAAGAGGCCTCTGTTTACGAACTCGCCCAGCCCACCTTGGATCCGGGCGAGACGATCGATGACTTCCTTGCTGACCGCAGTGCCTACGAGGATTTCGACGCCGATGCGAAGGGAGCGCGCGAATACCACTACGTCGAGCTCTATCATCACGCGATGCGACACCTGATCGGCTGAAACCATGAGTGAGAGCAGGCCATTTGTCGCTGGAGTCGACTCCTCCACGCAATCGTGCAAAGTTGTCATCTGTGATCCGGTCACCGGAAGGATTGTCCGCGAAGGTCGTGCCTCGCATCCCGAGGGAAGTGAAGTCGACCCTCAGGCATGGTGGGATGCCTTCCTCGAGGCCGTGCGCGCAGTAGGCGGACTTGATGATGTGCGCGCGCTGAGCGTGGGCGGGCAACAGCACGGAATGGTCTGCTTGGATGAGCGAGGTGAGGTTATCCGCCCGGCGCTTTTGTGGAACGATACCCGAAGCGCCGAGGCCGCGCGGGAGCTAGTGCTTGAACGCGGAGATGGAGATAGTGAAGCGGGGGCTCGCTGGTGGGCGCAGGCCACGGGACTCGTCCCCGTTGCCTCGTTCACGGTCACAAAACTGCGCTGGCTTGCAGACAATGAGCCGGAGAATGCGCGAAAGATTGCGGCAATCTGCCTGCCACACGACTGGCTGAGCTGGAAGATCCGCGGCGGTTTTGAAACTGTCGGATTGGAAGGACTGTGCACCGACCGTTCCGACGCCTCGGGGACGGGCTACATGGACCGCGAGCACCCCAGTTACAGGCGCGAAATCTTGGCCCAGGCGCTACGAATCTCGGCGGAAGAGGCCGAGGGAATCATCCTGCCGAAGATTTGCGATCCCGTGGAGGTGATGGGATTTGGGGATCCAAGGCAAGGATGGGGAGAAATCGCCATCGGCCCGGGATGCGGGGACAATGCCGGGGCTGCGCTCGGTGTTGGCCTCGGTGTCGGCCAAGCTCTGCTTTCACTGGGAACCTCAGGAGTCGTGTCGGTTGTCAGCGAGACCCCTATTGAAGACCCCAGTGGTCAAGTCGCCGGTTTTGCTGACGCAAGCGGGCACTGGCTTCCCCTTGCGTGTACGCTCAACGCCTCGCGAATCCTCGACGCGGTCGGCGCGATGAGTGGCCTCGGCTATGAGGAACTGGACGACGCAGCACTGTCGGTCCCCGACGCGGGAGGGCTGCGCCTGGTTCCCTATTTTGAAGGCGAACGCACCCCGAACCTCCCCGATGCCACCGCCCGATTGGAAGGAATGACGCTCAAGAATTCGACGCGCGCACACCTTGCTCGGGCCGGTGTCGAGGGGCTGCTTGCCCACATGCGTTTCGCACTCGAATGCGTGCGTGAGCTGGGCGTTCCGATTGAGAAAGTGCTCGTTGTTGGCGGTGGAGCGCGCTCGCGGGCAGTGCAGAGCCTGGCGTCCGAATTCTTGGGGGTGCCCGTTGAATTTCCCGAGGCAGCAGAATACGTCGCCCTGGGGGCCGCGAGGCAGGCGGGGATGTTACATTCGCCCACGATGTGAACAAATCGCGCGTGGCCCACGTCTGGGCCATAGCATGAGGCTATGTTCCAGCGAATGCGTAGCTGACCCACGCGTCAGCTTTTGACCAGACCTACTGATGGCTAGAGATTACTCGCCCGGGTCGTACGTCTTTGCGTTGGAAACTGCCGCAATCGCCAAATCGTGAGCGTAGCGGCTCGACCCCTCAGCCATCGCCTCTCCTCACGTCACAAGAATCAAAAACGTGAACACTAGGAGAAGTAACAATGGGCGCAATTGAGGCAACGGACACCGACTACCAGAACTCTTGGGCATTTGAGACCAAGCAAATTCACGCAGGCTGGGACCGCGATCCCCAAACCGGTGCAACTTCCATCCCGATTCTTCAAACCACTTCATTTGCCTTTGACTCTGCGGAGCGCGCTGCAGCCCGCTTTGCCCTTCAAGAACTTGGCCCCATCTACACTCGCTTGGGCAACCCGACCAATGATTACGTCGAGTCCCGAATCGCTGCCCTTGAAGGCGGTGTCGGTGCACTTCTGACTTCCTCTGGCCAATCTGCAATTACGCTTGCAATCCTGAACCTGGCATCTGCGGGGAACAATATTGTTGCCTCGCCTTCGCTTTACGGTGGTTCAACCTCGCTGCTCAACAACACCCTGCGTCGCCTCGGAATCGATGCCCGCTTCGTGAGCGATCCCTATGACGTTGAGGAATGGCTGTCTCTGGCCGATGAAAATACCGTTGCCTTCTACGGTGAAACCATCCCCAACCCCAAGGGCGATATCTTCGATATCGAGAAAATTGCGCAGGCCGCACACTCTGTTGGCGTTCCGCTGATCGTCGACAACACTGTCGCCACCCCCTACCTGACCAGGCCCATCGAATGGGGCGCCGACATTGTTGTTCACTCGGCCACGAAGTACCTGGGCGGCCATGGCACCGCGATCTCGGGTGCGATCGTCGATGCCGGTAACTTCGACTACACGAAGGACCCCAAGCGTTTCCCCGGTTTCAATGAACCCGAATCCTCCTACGCGGGCCTCGTTTTCGGACAGGATTTGGGCGCCGAGAAGCTCGGAGCAAACCTCTCCTACATCATTCGTGCACGTGCAATTGGCCTGCGAGATGTCGGCTGTGCTCCCTCGCCCTTCAACTCCTTCCTCATCGAGCAGGGTATCCAGACCCTGTCGCTGCGCGTTGAGCGCCACGTTGACAATGCGCTGAAAGTTGCGAAGTTCCTCGAGGCCCACCCGCAGGTCGAATCCGTCAACTACGCAGGCCTCGAGTCCTCGCCCTACTACGAGCTCCACCAGAAGTACAACCCCCGCGGTGCCGGTGGCCTGCTCTCCTTCGTCATCAAGGGCGGCCTTGAAGCTGGAACCTCATTCGCAACCTCGCTCAAGCTACTCCCGACGGTTGCAAATATCGGAGACGCGAAGTCCCTGGTCATTCACCCCGCATCCACCACTCACTCTCAGCTCAATGAGGAACAGCTGCGCGCTG
>CAKAPY010000191.1 GCA_916719935.1 uncultured Actinomyces sp.
GCATCGATCACGCTGCCCCTTCCGCTCAAGATGTCTACGACTCTGTGATGTCTCATCTTGGGCACACTGATGCATTGGTCATGGCGGCTGCGGTTGCTGACTACCGCCCACGGGTGACCTCGGCCTCGAAAATCAAAAAAGAAGAAAATGAATCAGCGCCGCCTCGGATTGAACTCACGGAAACGACTGATGTACTGCGCAGCGTGAGTTCGGCTCCTCACCGCCCTCGTGTGGTCCTTGGGTTTGCTGCTGAAACCGGTGATCAAGATACCGTGCTGTCCTATGGGGCGGCGAAAGCCAAGCGTAAAGGTGCGGACTATCTTGCTGTGAATGCAGTGGGTGCCGATATTGGATTCGGTGATGTCCCCAACTATGTATACGTTCTCAACCAAGAGGGCTCCGTAGTGACACAGGGCGGAGGGACGAAGGCAGATGTTGCTCGAATCCTCATTGATCTTATTTCACAGCGGTTCGATACGATGGAGGCGTGAGCAAATTGCGTAAGTACTTTACTTCTGAATCCGTAACAGAAGGTCATCCCGATAAGGTCTGTGACCGAATTTCTGACTCGATTTTGGACGCCCTACTTGAGGCTGATCCGCATTCGCGTGTCGCTGTGGAAACAATGGTGACAACCGGTTTGGTTCATGTGGCCGGCGAGGTTTCAACCAATGCCTATGTTGAAATTCCGCAGATCGTCCGCGAACAGATCCTCGAGATTGGTTACGACTCATCCCGTAAGGGATTCGACGGCGCTTCCTGCGGTGTTTCCGTGTCTATTGGTGCCCAAAGTAGTGATATCGCCGATGGCGTTGATCATTCTTTGGAGACGCGTTACGGTTCGAACGACGATCGTCGTGAGGCTCAGGGTGCGGGCGACCAGGGCATGATGTTTGGTTACGCCTCGGATGAAACTCCTGATCTGATGCCTGCTCCAATTTGGCTTGCACACAAGCTAGCGGAGCGTCTTGCTGCTGTTCGCCATCAAGGACTCGCTCGTGGTCTTCGCCCTGATGGAAAGACACAGGTCACTCTTGCTTATGATGAGCAGGGCATTCCTCGCGAGATCGATACCCTTGTCATTTCGACTCAGCACGACCCTGAGCTTGGCATGAGTGAACTCGAAGAGCAGTTGCGCGAGTTGGTTGTTTCTCCTGTACTCGAAGAGACGGGCTTGGGACTTTCAACCGAAACAATGAAGCTTCTTGTTAATCCTTCTGGGCGCTTTGTTATCGGCGGCCCTGCTGGTGATGCCGGTTTGACCGGACGCAAGATTATCGTTGACACCTACGGTGGTATGGCCCGCCACGGCGGCGGCGCCTTCTCTGGTAAAGATCCGTCAAAGGTCGATCGTTCGGCCGCATATGCAGCGCGTTGGATTGCAAAGAATATTGTTGCGGCGAGCTATGCGAAGCGCTGTGAGATTCAATTGGCCTACGCAATCGGCCGCGCACATCCAGTCGGGCTTTATGTCGAGACCTTTGGTACCGGAACTGTGAGTGATGACGTTCTTACCGATGCCATCACCCAGTGCTTTGATCTTCGCCCTGCGGGAATCATCGAAGACCTTGATCTTCTCCGTCCGATTTACGCGAAAACCGCTGCTTATGGTCATTTTGGTCGTCCGATTTTCCCCTGGGAGCAGACTGATCGTGTGGCTCGACTCCAGGAAACTCTTCAATGAGTGCTGCCACCAGCGCCGCCCGCCCGACAAACCGCGGAACCGCCATCGAAATGGCAGTTTCGGGGATCATCGGTCTGTGCGCGTCCTTTGTCCTCTCGATTGAGGCATGGCAGTTGGCAGCGGATCAGGGACGAACATTTAGCTGCGACGTCTCTTCGGTTCTGTCGTGTTCTGCGGTTGCCGCCACTCCACAGGCTCGAGTACTTGGTTTCCCGAATGCCTTTTTAGGAATTTTTTTCGAGGCCGTTGTTTTGAGCGTTTCCTTCGCCCTCATTGCAGGGGTACGTTTTCCGAAATGGTATTACCTAGGTGTTGAAGCTCTGTATACCATCGGCCTGATTTTTGCATATTGGCTGTTCACACAGTCGTATTTCGTTATTCACGTGTTGTGTCCGTGGTGTTTGCTCATCACAATAACGACGACACTTGTCTGGTTTGGGCTTACACGAGTATGCATTTCTCAGGGAGTGCTCCCCGCACCTGCGTGGTGGAGGTCCGTGATGAAGGCCGGTGGAGATTGGCTGGTCGTCGTCCTCGTTATTGCAGCTATTCTTGCGATGATCGTTGTGCGATACGGTTCGGTACTTTTCGGTAATTGATCACTTGGTGCTCAATCGGTCTTCAAATGCCGGTTCAATGTGTTGAACTAGGTCTATGGTGATGGATGCGTTGCCCCTTCCGGGTTTTGAATCAGACCGTGATGTACCACGGTTGATTGCGCATGTCTATGTTGATTCTGACCTTCCGCACCTCGATTACCCGCTGGACTATCTTGTTCCCGCCCAATGGGAATCGATAGATCTTGCCGGATTTATCGTGCAGGTCCCACTTGCGGGGCGAAAACGGATTGGATGGGTCGTCTCGTGTGAAAAACGCAGTGATATCAGTGCAGCCATCCGTGAAATTATCGATGTTGTTTCGACTATTTCAGTCGTTTCACCGAAGACTTTTGAATTAGCTGCATACGTAGGCAAGCGTTTTCTCTCAACTGCTTCTACGGTCTTAGGAATCGCCGTTCCTCCACGGCGCGCACGGGTCGAAGAAGAAGCAATGCCCCCGGGTCCTACGGAGTTGAAGATCAGCCAGGCTGATCCCTGGGGAGCTTTTGAACTTGGCAATGCATTTCTTGGGCACGTGAGTCAGGGTGAGTACCCGCGTGCCGTATGGACATCCATTCCAGGACGATCAGAATCTGAGATCGCCCATCTTATTTCTTCTGTCCAGAAAGCCGGAAAGACGGCTCTTATCGTTGTGCCGACTTCTCGAGTTGCCGGTGAGCTGTGTTCCTCGTTGTCCGCGATCTTTGACGTCTCGATCCCTGTCTACAGCGCTGAACAGACGGCCAGTGAGCGCTACCGTCTGTACCTTCAAGCAAAGATGGGGGTGCATAGCGTGATCGTCGGAACGCGTTCGGCTGTGTGGCTTCCCATGAAGGATCTCGGATTGATTGTTATCTGGGGCGATGGAGATGATCATCTTCGTGAAGCGCACGCTCCGCGCACTGATGCATTGGACGTAGCGGTTGCACGTTCACATCTTGAACATGTTGCTCTTGCTGTTGGAGGTTATTCTCGCTCGGTGAAAGCTCAGTATCTTGTCGACCGCTCCTGGGCGATTTCTCTGACCACGAAACGCGAGGTATTGCGTGCATCGACGGGACGTTTTGTCGTCGCTGATTCTTTCGATCAAGAGCGGCAAGGAAAATCAGCATTTACTTATCTGCCACCGGATGCATTCTCGTGTATCCGTACAGGATTGAAAGAGGGGCCCGTTCTCGTTCTTTCTGCGCATTCGGGATATATCCCTGTTGTCGGTTGTTCTCGCTGCGGAAG
>CAKAPY010000192.1 GCA_916719935.1 uncultured Actinomyces sp.
ACGCAGGTACATCTGTGCATTGTTCGCCTGCGATCCCGCGCCCCACACGATTGCCTCTTCACCGATGGAAACCCAAGGAGTTCGGGAATCAAGCATGATCCACTGCGTGGGATAGTCAGCGGTCCTGTCGTTCCAGATTCCAAGGTATGACGAGGCCGAAGAAGAAGTTCTTGATGGGGTAACGAGGATCGCGTGGTGATCTCCAGCCGCGTAGAGCCCACCGATCCGGTAGTCCTGTGATCTGAGGTCGAAGTGCGTGGTGGCCGCTGAGAAATCATCTCCGCTGAGGGTGACAACGCGAGAGGGGAGAGGTGAGTCCTTTGGAGTGGCAACCACGCTGAGCCCCTGCTCATAGACCGCGGGGTAGGCGCCAAAGAGAAGAATCTTGGGCTTGTCAGAGCGCTTTGAATCGTCGAGGCCTTGGGTGACGACAAGCGAGAAATCTCCGTGATCAGTTGAGGCTTTTGCACCGTAAAACGCGTGTATCCCATCGCTCACAGGAGGAAGTTCACCTGCGTTTCGTGGACTGTGAGCGGGAAGATCGCTCCAAGTCATTACGGTGCGCAAACGTTGCTCGTTCTTATTCCAGGAGAAAACCGTCCACGGGGCAAAGGCATTGTCTTCTTGGTGATCTCCAGTTGAGGAAGAAGAAACCTGCCGACCAAGGAAAGTAATCCAAGGACCGTTTTGTGTTCCATCGAGCGGCTCAACGTAGTTTCCGTCTTCTCGAAGAAGATCGGCAGATAGATCGCGTGCCCCTTGAGGGGTGAGAATTGCGGGCTTGTAGGAGTACAGGTCGTTCGGGTCGTGTGTGGATGAGCCGAAAACCTCAGAGGTATTGATGGGAAGAGAAGGGATCTGCCGGAAATCCCCGCCCAGTGACCATTTCTCATCCACGGAAGCCTCTTGGGTTTGCCCCGATAGAGACAACTCGCATGGCTGATCGCTCGCGTGCATCGCGATGATCTCAAAAGGTAGAGAGAGATCTGTGCACGCACCTTCGTGCGGCTCCTCCAGTGCAGAGGGAGCAACGAGAGGCTCGAAGACGCCGTTCATCTGACGAGGCGATACACTCGCGCTCGCCGAGGCCGAAGAATCCCCGCTCCCTCCGCTGCTTACGCAGCCGCTAAGGGCTACAAGAGCGCAAGCGCTGAGGAAAGCAAAGCGACGCAGGGGCGCGCGGCCTCGGGAATGAGAATGGAGGTCGGGGTGTTCCGGGATAGTCGGCGCTCCTGGAACACCCAAACTCTCAGCGCGCGGTGTAGATACCAATGTGTTCGCGTCCATCGCGTTCAACCTCGGTTTGGAGGAAGTTCTGGGTGAATGAGGGCAGGTGGTACCAGAACTGTTCCTCACCGTTCCACAGGTAGTGAACTCCCGGGTCGGCAAGCCGCATGGAATCGGTGTTGGGATCGTAGGAAGTCACCACCATGATGTGGGAGAAGGTCGAGTTTGGGTGACCGTTGTAGTGGGGACCTCCTCGGCGTTCTTGAGCATCAACGGCGGTCGGTAATCCCTTGGAGAAGGAAGCCTTTACGGAATCACGGACCTGATCAACGGAAGGAGTGTGAATCGTGGTGTAAGCATCACGGCCCAACCAATGATTCATTCCGTACTCGAACCGCCGATCGTGGAAGCTTGTGTAGCCGTAGCTCACAGTGTTCATGTAGTCGCGGCTTGCAACTGCATCAATGCTGAGCGGTGTTCCCTGCGCAGATTGGTGCGCGCCGATAGCGTTGAGGATCATCCAACCACTGGTCGGACCACAGAAGTAGTTATTGGGCTGCCCGGCCCACGTGACGTTGAAGTCGGCGGCTTTTTCTAGGACACCGTGCTCAAAGTTCTGCTTATGGCGGTTGCCATCCCAATAGGGCTCAGAGGTTGGGTATCCCAAGTGGCCGCGCTCATACCCGTGATTACCGTATTCGGCAAGCAAATCAGATGTGACAGCATGTGAGCCGGAGCGCGGCGACCAATATGCGGTTCCGCCTTGGAAACGTTGATTCACGCCCCCATTAGCCGTAGCGGTTTCGTCACTTAAGGGGTATCCAAGTTCCCCTCGTTCCCAGTTGTAATAAGCGTAGGTTCCCATGATCGCGTCGTGGACGAAATAGGAATCCGAGCCGGGGTGCCAGTATGCGGTTCCGCCTTGGAAAATTTGGTAAACGCCGCCGTTTGCCGAAGGTGTTTCGTTACTGGTCGGGTAACCGAAACGTCCCCATTCATATCCGGCGCGCCCGTATGCGCCCAACACTGCGCCGTGTACGTAATAGCTGCCAGTGCGGGGGTGCCAGTATGCGGTTCCCCCTTGGAACGTCTGATACACGCCACCATTAGCCGTCGAGGTCTCTTCGCCCGTCGGGTAGCCCATCTGGCCGCGTTCCCAGCCCTGAGCTTCCCACAGGTTACGGATACCGCCAGTCACCCGATGTGCGCCGGTAGACGGGTGGAAATAGATCGAGCCACCAGTGAAGTGCTGGTAGGTGCCGCCGTTAGCAGCGTCCTTCATCTCATCGTTGAGAGGCCAACCCAGCGAACGACCTTCTGTTTCTGAGGTTTCGTAGCGTTCGAGGATTTTGCGCCAGATGGGGTGGGCACCACCCTGGCTGCTCCAACGAATTTGGCCGTTCTCATAAGTTTGGAGCGCGCCGCGAATTCCAGCGATCGTCTGGTTCTCTTCATCAGAAGTTGGGAAACCGAGGGGTCCGTTCTCCCACCTTTGTGCGCCATAGGCACCGTGGATTCCGCCGCGCGAGGCATGTGCGCCGTATTGAGCGGTCCAGTAGATTTGGCCACCGCGGTAGAACTGGATGAAACCGCCGTCACGAAGGGGCACCAGTGAAGAGGTGGCAGTGCCAAGTACTCCGTTTTCTCCGCCCAATTCCTGCCAGTGCTGGTGGATCTGTTCCTCGGGGGAGAGGGACGTATTGCCGTTAGTAGCGGCCCGGTCTTCACCATGTGGAATATCGTCCCCGGTCGGAGTGTCTCCCGAGGCTGTTGTGGAATCAACCGAAGAGGGGGTGCCTTTAGATGGGGATGCCTCGGGTGTGGGGGTTTCAGTCTGAATGGGGGAGGACGCCTGTGTTGATGGGGTGGGGGCCTCGGCCTCGGACGTGGGAGAGACAAGCGAAATCGGTGCAATGCTGAGGGCAAGCAGTGCCGCAGCTGCACACGATGAAGCAATGAGCGAAGAACGCATTAGTGAATCTCCTGGGGGGCAAAGAGAAACTACTCTTCAAACACCCTAGCTGAATATTATTCAGAATCTATGTGCATTACTTGGCATATACCTCACATTTGCCCGTAGGCTTATCCCATGAGCAATCCAACCGTCATCGCCGTCGTCGTTGCATGGAACCGAGCACAGCTCTTGCGTGAAACCTTGGACGGCCTTGCCTCGCAGACCCGGCCATTGGATGGAGTTGTCGTTGTTGACAATGCTTCCAGTGATGAAACTCCCCAGCTCAT
>CAKAPY010000193.1 GCA_916719935.1 uncultured Actinomyces sp.
TTCTGTTGCCATCGCGGGGTACACGAATGCTGGAAAATCCACGCTTCTCAATGCCCTGACAGGTGCGGATGTCTTGGTTGAAGATGCTCTCTTTGCAACCCTTGACCCAACGGTTCGTCGTACGCAAACAGAGGATGGGCGTGCCTACACGCTTTCAGACACCGTTGGCTTTGTGTCGCGCCTACCTACCCAGCTTGTTGAAGCCTTCCGTTCGACCTTGGAAGAAGTCGGCGAGGCCGATGTGATCCTTCACGTTGTCGATGCTGCGCACCCCGATCCGATTGGCCAGATCCAAGCTGTTCATTCGGTTCTGGACACGATTGAGGGAGCGCGAGATATTCCCGAGCTCATCGTCTTCAATAAGGCCGATCTTGCCAGTGATGAACAACGCGCGTTTGTCCGTTCTCTGAGTGAACGTGCGGTGCTTGTCAGCGCCGTGACTGGCGAGGGGATTTCTGAACTTCAAACTGTCATTGCATCGATGCTTCCTCGTCCACGCGAGGTCATTGACTGCATCGTTCCCTATATTCATGGAGCGCTCCTTCATCGTATCCACGAAGAAGGCGAAGTCCTTGCGGAAGAGTACCTTGGCGAAGGAGAGCACATTCGGGCTCGTGTCGACGGCGCATTAGCTGCGGCCCTGCGAGCAGTTGCTCTTCCAGCCCGCACAGATGCTCAGGATGCAGGTTTTGAAGGCGTCGCCGATCCGGACGCGGCGGCCGCTGCCGAGGACTTCGAATGAGCCTCACAACGGCGAAGCAAGCGCTGAGCGCGGCTGTCCGTGAAATGGGTGGCCAAGTGCGCAGCGGACAAGAGAGGATGCTCGACGAAATCTGCAGCGCCCTTGAAGCCCCTGAGCACCTTCTCGTCCAGGCAGGAACCGGTACGGGTAAATCTCTTGGGTACTTGATTCCTCTTATGGATTTTGCGGTTAGTCGAGATGAAAGAGTGCTTGTCTCTACCGCGACGCTGAACCTCCAGCACCAAATCCTCACCAAAGATGCTCCGGTTGCAGCCCAAGCAATCGAAGACGTTCACGGACGCAGACCTCGAGTCGCCCTCCTTAAAGGATGGAATAACTATCTGTGCACCTTCCGACTTGGCGGCGGATACCCCCTGGAAGGAACGCTCTTTGATGTCCCAAGCCAGCGCGATGATGATGACGAGGCCGCGCCGGTCAGCGAGTTAGGCGCAGAGATTGTGCGTTTACGTCGCTGGGCCTCGCAAACGGAAACGGGGGATCGAGATGAACTCGACCCCGGAGTAAGCGATCGAGCATGGTCGCAAGTTTCAGTGTCACGTGTGGAATGCCTGGGCAAGCAGTGTCCGATGTTTGATGGCTGTTTTCCCCAGGCGGCCCGTGAAACCGCACAAGAAGCAGACGTTGTCGTCACCAACCATTCGTTGTTGGGGATCAGTGCTTTAAGTGATAGCGATCTGTTCGGGCAGATTGGTGCGCTCGCGGTTGATGAGGCTCATGAGCTTGCTGAACGAGTGCGTGAACAGGCAACGGTCGCAGTGTCCTTGAAGTCTATGACGCGGATTTCACGCAGGCTTCGAAGTCTGGCCTCTGTGGACACTGATGCCCTTGATCATGTTGCCGCGCAGCTTGATGGTGTCCTTCAAAGCTTCCAAGTCGGATTAATGACTGACCGGACAAGCCTCAAACCAGTGATGTCCGCGTTGGACACGGCTAAACGAGATCTTGATACGCAGATTTCCACTCTTCAACTTGAGGCCGCGACAAAAGTTCTGGTGCGAGCCTTCAGTGATGAACTTGACGAGGTTTTGAAAGCGTGGGGGCGTGACGCTGAGAAGAGCGTGACCTGGGTTGAGCGAGATGAAGAGCGAGGCCTGTCGTCCTTGATGATCGCGCCCTTGCATGTTGCGCCTTCTTTGGCTGATAACGCCTTTGGTGAGCGGCCGACAATTCTCACTTCCGCAACATTGAGTCTGGGTGGGAGTTTTGATTCGCTTGCGTATAGTACGGGGTTAAATTTGGCTCCACTGCCGTGGAGGGGAGTGGATGTCGGATCACCATTTGATGCTTCTCGCCAGGGGATCTTGTACATCGCAGCAGGGCTTCCGGCACCGAGTAATGGGCAACCTAGTCCAGCAGCGATGGAGCAGATGGTCGCTCTGGTCAAGGCCAGCGGTGGTGGAGCTCTTGTTCTTTATGCCTCGTGGGCGGCGGCGCGGCAGGGCGCACAAAAGCTTCGAGACGAGGGGGTCAAAGAGGTGTTGCTCCAGGGAGAGGACTCTCTACCGGCGTTGATCAAGCGCTTCCGTTCGAAGCGTGATTCCGTTTTGGTTGGGACGATGTCGCTGTGGCAGGGGGTAGATGTTGTCGGGGACTCATGTCGCTTGGTCGTCATCGATAAAATTCCATTCCCTCATCCAAATAATCCGATAGTCAAGGCCCTGACCGAAGATGCTGATCGGCAGGGAGGCAAGGGCTTTTTCCAAGTGAGCGTAACGAGGGCAGCGCTCATGATGGCCCAGGGAGCCGGACGTCTACTGCGATCCCACAACGACCGAGGTGTTGTTGCCGTTCTTGATTCGCGGCTTCACTCCCGCAGCTACGGGCGTTTTATCATTCAGTCGATGCCTGAGTTTTGGCGTACCCGTGACCTTGATGTTGTGACGGGTGCTTTGGAAAGACTCAATGCTGAGCTGCACGAAGACTGAAGCAGCACACTTCCTTCAATAAGGGGATTTTGGCCTATCACGATGAAGGGTGATCTGAGAGAATAAGGCTGTTCACTTGTTTAGGAGGTTGCTCATGCCCACCCATTCACAAAGCCTGTATCCCAGCTCTTCTGGCCGTCCTTCAAAGATTGCGATTATTGGCGCAGGTGCTGTTGGTACTGCCGTTGCCTACGCCTGCTTGATGCGCGGAGATGCGCGCGACATCGTCTTGCATGACATTAACAAGCCGAAGGTGGAAGCCGAGGCCTTGGATATGGCGCATGGCATTCAGTTCACTCCTTCCGGCTCCATTGAGGGTTCGGATGATGTTGAGATCGTCCGTGGAGCAGACCTGGTCATCGTCACTGCCGGTGCCAAGCAAAAGCCCGGTCAGTCACGACTGGAACTTGCCGGTTCCACCGTTGACCTCATGCGTAAGATCCTCCCTAATCTGTTGAACGTTGCCCCCGAGGCTCGCTTTATGTTCATTACGAACCCCGTGGATGTCGTGACCTATGCGGCGCTGAAGATTACTGGGCTTCCGCGTAATCAGGTCTTCGGTTCGGGTACGGTTTTGGACACTTCGCGTCTGCGTTACCTGGTTTCGCGCGAAACAGGTGTTGCTACTCAGAACATTCACGCGTATGTTGCCGGTGAGCACGGAGATTCTGAAGTTGCCCTGTGGTCTTCCGCTGAGATCGGTAATGTTCCTCTGCGCCACTGGGGACCGACGCTTTCGGGCCGACTCTTTGATACGGAGCTTCGCGAACAGATTGC
>CAKAPY010000194.1 GCA_916719935.1 uncultured Actinomyces sp.
AGGTGTATTGATCGACGCGCTCGCGGGTGACCTCTTCCCAGCCGTGTTGAGCGAAGGTAAAGAATGCCTCGCGTTCGGGCTGGGATACATGGGTTTGGCCCTCAAATGCCTTGATATCCCAGACATCGTGGTCATAGGGTGCGATATTCCAGTCTCCGACCAGTGCGATTTGGCGTTTTTCTTCAAGCCAAGAATCTCCAACTGTGAGTAGGGCTTTGAGCCATTCGAGCTTGTAGGAGTAATGCGGATGATCAAGCTCGCGGCCGTTCGGAACGTAGAGGCTCCAGGTTGTGACTTCCTGATCTCCATCGAGGACGGTGATTCCCAGTGCGCGAGCCTCAACAACCTCGGGATCACCGAAGCCGGGCTGACCGGGGAAGTTCACCTCGTGTGAAACGATTGGGAGGCGGGACGCGACGGCAACACCGTTCCACTGGTTGAGGCCGTGCATGATCACCTGGTAACCGGCGGCCTCGAAGGCTTCGACGGGGAATTGCTCGGGCTTGCACTTAATTTCCTGCATTGCCAAGACGTCGATATCGGCGCGCTCAAGGAAAGCGATGACGCGCTCGACGCGTGTACGAATTGAGTTAACGTTCCAAGTTGCAAGCCTCATGCAATCCAGCATACGCGGAGGCCATTAAGATGATGGCCATGGGTATCGCACTTGTGACCGGAGCAACCTCGGGTATTGGCGAAGAATTTTGCTGGCAGCTAGCAGCAGCTCATCACGATCTAGTCCTCGTGGCGCGGCGCGAAGACAAGCTGCGTAAGCTCGCTGAGGATTTGCATCAGATCGCTGGAGTCAACGCGGAAGTGATCGTTGCTGATCTTGGCGTTGCTGGTGATGTTGAGCGTGTCGCTCAGCGTTTGTCAGATGAGCAATCACCAATTGGTTTGTTGGTAAATAACGCTGGTTTTGCACTGGGGCGCTCATTTATTGATAACGACATTGAGGCCGAAGAAAACGCTCTGGATGTTATGGTTCGTGCGCCCATGGTTCTTTCCTATGCGGCGCTCAACGCCATGCGTGTGCGTGGACGGGGAGCCATCATCAATGTTTCCTCGGTTGCATCAGAGACTGGTGCGGGGACGTATAGCGCGCATAAGGCGTGGATTCGTGCATTCAGTGAGGGGCTATCGGAGGAACTTCGGGGCACTGGCGTCACCGTGACAGCAGTATGCCCTGGACCGGTGCACACGAACTTTTTCGATGCCGCAGGCGTCGATATGTCCGCAGCGCCTCAATGGTTGTGGGCAACCTCAGAGCAGGTCGTGACCGAGGCTTTGGCTGCGATGCGGCGCGGTCAGGTATTGGTGACTCCCACGCCGGTCTATAAGGTCGCAATGGCTGCAATGCGAGTTGCTCCGCGTTGGGTCACGCGCCGCGTCATGCGCTTGCTTCCGCATATGTAGTGTTTTGTGTGCTCGGGGAGGAATTGACGCTCACACACTTCTACTGTGATAATGATTCTCATTATGAGAGTAAAGAGGATCATTTCTACCGGAGCCCTAGCCCTGACCATTGCCCTTATGCCCCAGCTCGCATGGGCTGGGCCTGATCGCGATACCGAATGGGTCGTTACCGGTCAACACGTCGATGCCCCCATTCCAATCTGGCATGCGGATACGCATAGTTTCACGATGAACACCATCAATATGCCGGTGGAAAAGACCGTTCTATGGCTTCCCAAAGCCTGGGCAGGCAGCGGAGCACAAGATGCGAAGTATCAATTAGAGATTCCTGAAAAGCGTCCTGACCTTGCCTTCCTTGGTCCTGAGCATTCAGTCCTCAACGCAGCCCCACAAAACCCTGGTCCCAACAACACTCCAATTTGGGCGGGCCTCGGCGCAGACTCCTCTGTCGAATGGGCAGCGCCTGATGAATTTGATGGAAGCACCTACACCCTAGATCTGATTAATGTTGACGGTCCGGGCCGGATGGAGATGTTTATCGATCACGGAGACTCGGTGTCGCGTTTCCTGTCGAGCCACGATGTCGCCTATCGATCGGTCTACAACCCGCGTCACACGCACCTTTTCACGACCTTCACGCAACCGGGGCGCTACCAAGCGCGCTTCCGTGTGAATGCTCGTTCGATCGATGGAAAAACGATCTACACCTCACCCATCCAGTCGCTGACCTGGCAGGTCGGTGGATCTAACCCCTCTTCCGGAAGCATCACAGATATTCACCAAGCATTTGCTGCTGCACAGGCACAGCGTAGTGATGGTGTTCAGGCGCAGCCCTCGTTGACGCTTGCTCCCAACCCGGAGCGTGAACACCCCGGAGATCAACACCTGACGGAGATCACCTTCAATAGCGGTCACTCAACGGATCGAGGTCGCCTCTGGCTGACCGTCAACGGCTACTTCCTCACCGAAGAACCCGTGGTTGACGGGAAAGCGCAGGTGCGCGAACTTCTGGGTGACGATGATGCGCTGATTCAGGCGGTCTTTATTCCCGAGGCCGGAAGCGGTAGTGCGCGCTGGGCATCGACGCCTCAGGCCTTCTCTCAGCGAGACCGTGCGGAGGTGCGTGTCACTCGAGCGAGTTCGGTCATCATAGAGCCCTCTAATCCGGATCCGAGTCCCGTTTGGGATCCCGCGCAGATTTCAGTTTCGCGTCCAGGTGTTCATGTCTCCTATATCCGTAAGGAAGGAAGCGAAGACCAGTACACAGTTCAGGTTCAGGCTGACGATCCCGAATTGCGTGCTGCCTATAAGGTTGAGTTTTTCGAAAGCGAATATGACTTTTCCCCTTGGTGTGCCATTGAAGGCACCCTTGGAAAGGGGGGAATTGATATCCAGCAGCAAGATTTGGGTGCCTGTATGGGGCAGCCCATGTACATGAAATTCAGTGTTCGCCCGCACCCCAAGTCTTTGGCATCTATGACCACGAAGGGGCAGGAAGATGTGGAACTATCCTCCTCATTCGGAATGGATCTGAAGTTGAAGATGTGGCCGGGTGGCAGCCCTGCTGAACCGGCTCCGACACCAAGCAGTGAACCACTGCTTCCTTCTCCGGCGCCGACGCCTTCTCCCGCACCAAATATTCCTGATACCAGTAACGATCACGCGGGCGATGCTCTGAAGACAAATCCGGTCGAACTCGCACGCGGCCATATGGATCTGCGTCTTCGCGTAGATTCTGGCGCCCCCACGAACTACTCGCTGGTACTGAAGGACGATTCCTTAACGGGAGAGAAGACCTCAGTCATGCGTGCAATAGATTCAGTGACGTGGAAGGTTGGCGTCAACGCGCGCTTCACCCGTCCTCAGAGCCTATCTGATCCCAGTTATGACGTTCTGGGCGCAATTGGCGAGTCCAGCTACGTGCTTCCTGAGACTCAAAATCCCGACATTGTCTGGCCTGGGGTCAGCACGGAAGGTATCGACTATTCTCAATTCCCCAAGGGAATTGATTATGAGCTGAAGGTCGTGGAATCTCCGAAGG
>CAKAPY010000195.1 GCA_916719935.1 uncultured Actinomyces sp.
CATTGTTGATGGTGAAACAGGTTATCTTGTGCCGATCAAGCAGCTTCATGATGGCACCGGGACCCCGCTGGATCCCGTGCAATTTGAACGCGATATGGCTGATCGTTTGATCGAGGTGCTGTCCTCGCCTGAGAAGGCTCAACGAATGGGGCAAGCAGGTTTGCGCCGCGCACGTGATTATTTCTCGTGGGATGCGATCGGTGATAAGACTGTGGCGCTTTATCAGAAGCTCGTTCACTGAGTTGATGGCTTTGAAGAGGACACCTAATGTGAGCTGCGGGATACTAAGACAATGAATACGGTAATTGAGCTCGATGACGTTGCTTTAACGCGTGGCGAAACCAAGATTTTAAACGACATTACGTGGAATACCCATCGCGGCGAGCAGTGGGTAGTTCTGGGTGCAAATGGGGCAGGAAAGACTTCTCTTGTTCGGGTTGCGAGTGGAAAAGTTCAACCGACAAGCGGAACTGCTCGTTTTGATGGTAATCCGATCAATGATCTCCAGCCCCAAGAACTTGCATCACGCTGTTCGTTAGTATCTTTGTCGACCACCCAACGACTACGTGCAAGTACGCGTGTGATTGATGTGGTGCGCTCAGCAGCATGGGGAGTCTCTGCACCCTTTGCAGAGACTTATGAAGATGTCGATACACGGCGTGCCCGCGACTTGCTCGGTCTTTTTAGTGTTGATCACCTCGAGGAACGTCCTTTCCACACCCTGTCTGAGGGTGAACGCCAAAGGATCGTTCTTGCACGCGGCTTGATGTCGGATCCCGAAGTACTCATTCTTGATGAACCAACCGCTGGTCTCGACCTTGGAGCGCGAGAGCTTCTCATTGCCGCCATGGAAGAGATCATCGCAGGAAAGAATGCCCCTCAGGTTATTTTGGTGACGCATCACCTTGAAGAAATTCCACAGGGGATTACCCACGCAGCGGTGATGAAAGGCGGAGAAATCTTCGCTGCCGGCACAGTCGATGAGGTGCTCAATGGCCGGGTGCTTTCGGATGCCTTTGAACTAGCACTCAGCGTAGAACACGAAAACGGCCGTTGGTTCGCCCGTGGATTACGCCGTTGATCAATTTTCGGTACACAGAAGTAGGTGAAAACCAATGATTGCATGGTGGATGTGGTTTCTTGCCGCGCTTGTCTTCGGCATTATCGAGGTCTTGACTATTACCTTCGTTTTCCTGATGTTTGCCATCGCTGCAATCGCGGCAGGTCTTGTTGCGCTCTTTGGTGGAGGAACCCTAGCCCAGATTGTCGTTTTCGTCGTTGTTTCAATACTTTTGATCTTCGCGATTCGTCCATTGATGAAAGGACGTATTCAACGCTCAGGTGAGGACGTTCGAACCAATGCTGATGCGTTGATCGGTAAGACCGGTTATGTCACCCAATTGGTGGGTGAACGTGATGGTCGAATTCAGTTTTCAGGTGGTGAGTGGAGTGCACGAAGTGCCGAAGGTCTGATTCCTGTCGGCGCTGAGGTGACTGTTGTCGCCATTGACGGTGCCACCGCAGTTGTTCAACCACTTCACTCTTAATTTCATCCAGTTTACTCATAGAAAGGGGAGCGACTGATGATTGAAGATCCCGTCGGGAGCATCGTAATGATAGTCGGGGTTGTGCTGGCGATTTTCGTCATGATCGCTATCGCTCGCGCTGTCCGTATTGTCCCGCAGTCTGAAGCATATGTCGTGGAACGACTTGGTCGTTTCCGTTCCGTTCTGCATGGTGGGATTCACCTGCTTGTTCCCTTCGTTGATCGCGTTGCTGCACGCATCGATCTACGCGAACAAGTTGTGAATTTCCCTTCGCAGTCCGTGATTACTGCAGACCAGGCGATGGTTGAGATTGATTCGGTCATCTATTTCCAGATTACCGATCCTCGTAGTGCAACCTACGAAGTCGCAAATTTCCTGCAGGCGATCGAACAGCTGACTGCAACTACTCTTCGTAACCTCATCGGTTCCTTGGATCTGGAAGAAACTCAGACCAGCCGTGAATCCATCAACAAGCAACTTCGTGGTGTGCTTGATGAAGCAACCGGTCCGTGGGGTATTCGCGTGACACGCGTTGAGCTCAAGTCAATTGAGCCACCACCGAATGTTCTCTCTGCAATGGTGCAGCAAATTACCGCCGAGCGTACGAAGCGCGCCACGATCTTGACCGCTGAAGCCGAGCGTGAGGCACAAATTAAGAAGGCAGAGGGTGCTAAGCAGGCTGCCGTTCTTGCTGCATCAGCGCAGCAGGAAGCCCAAGTGCTTCAAGCACGTGGTGAGAAGGAAGCGCTGATTCTTCAAGCTGAGGGTGCACGCCAAGCGCAGATCCTTCGCGCAGAGGGTGAAGCGGAAGCAATTTCCGTTGTTTTCAATGCGATCAATCAGGGACATGCAACTCCTGAGCTGTTGTCCTACAAGTACTTGGAGATGCTGCCTCGCATTGCTAATGGTCAGGCTTCAAAGTTGTGGGTTCTTCCTTCGGATCTCACCGGTGCACTGGATGCCATCTCCAAGGGTTTTGGTCGCTCCTAAGGTAAGCAGATGAAACAGCAGCAGGAACAGGTCCTTCGTAGTGTTGCCCAGGAAGATATCCGGCTAATCCGCTTGTGGTTTACGGATGTCGCTGGAGTGCTCAAATCGGTCTCAATTGATCCCGGAGAGCTCGAAGAGGCTTTTAGCGAGGGAATCGGTTTTGACGGATCTTCCATTGAAGGTCTGACTCGCGTCTACGAATCCGATATGCTCTTGCGCCCTGATGCTGGTACTTTTCAGCGTTTGCATACAAAAGATGGCACTGATGTTCACGGGCGGATGTTCTGTGATGTCCTCACCCCGGATGGCTTGCCATCACCAGCCGATCCCCGAGGCGCGCTTGAGCGCGCAGTTCAGCGTGCCTCGGAGATGGGCTTCTCAGTCTTCGCCCACCCGGAGATTGAGTTTTACCTGCTTCGTCAGCCGGTTGATATCAATCATCTTGAACCGGTTGACCAAGCGGGCTATTTCGATCATGTGACTCGCGGGCTATCTAACGATTTTCGACGCAAGATTGTGCGTGCTCTAGAAGAGACGGGGATCCAGGTTGAGTTCTCGCACCATGAAGGTGGGCCTGGCCAAAATGAAGTTGATCTTCGTGCAGTTGATGCTCTTCATGCCGCCGATAACATCATGACTGCCCGAACGTTGATTGAAGAGGTCGCACTGGCTGAGGGAATGCTCGCTACCTTTATGCCAAAGCCCTTCATTGATCGCCCAGGATCGGGAATGCACACCCACCTTTCACTGTTTGAAGGGGATGAAAATGCTTTCTACGATCCTTCCGGACGCTACCAGCTCTCAGAGATTGGTCGCTATTTCATTGCTGGTCTGCTCCACCATGCGCGTGAAATAGCCGCGATTACCAATCAGCATGTGAATTCCTATAAGCGCCTA
>CAKAPY010000196.1 GCA_916719935.1 uncultured Actinomyces sp.
CCCCCCACACCCATAGTGGTTGCGTTGAGGGATTCCTCGGACGCGCTTGTCAATGTGAACAAGTGGTCATATGCTTGCAGGCATCCCGTCGTGTTCCGTGGAACACGTTTTCGCTGGTTCGGTTTTTATGGAGGTGGCGCGTGGCCGACGTTGGCTTCGACTCCGATAAGCATGCACAAACAAACGGAGATATGGAGAAGGGGGGGGCAATCGCTCGCTAATTCCTGCGAGGCTATCGGACGTCTGGTAGAGGCTCAGAATCCTGAGCATTGGTCACAGGAAGCTGGATTCCTGGCGATGCGTACTGCCCTCATTTCCTTTCTTAAGACGGAAGATCGGGTTATCAGGGGTGAGACAGGCCGTTTCGAGAAGTTCGATGGCGATGTCCAGACAGCCGTTGCTGCATTCACAGCTGCGGAGCAGGGAAACACTGACGAACTAGCGCGAATTCTCGCTCAGATGGAATCGGGACAGGGAGGTTCTGGATCTGTCAGCGCTCCTCCTCCCCAGACATCGGGTGGGTCGTCGACGAGTGGGGCTCAACCGGGCTCGTCTGTTGGTGGTAGTTCCTCGAATAGTGGTGGCACATCTTCTGGCGGAGGAACGCCCTCAAACTCGGGTGGCGGTTCGAATACGACTAACGGTGGTGGAGCCGGGGCAGCGTCAGGGACGTCATCCGCAGATCAAGCACCGGTGCAGAATAAGCCATCTGAATTCTAGGCAGGGAGCAGGAGAAAGCTATGGTTGATAGCCCTATGTACGACAGGCTTATGCGCCTTGTATCAGCTCTTGAAAGTGCAGAAGCCTTGGTAGCATCGGACGGTGAGCACAATGCCATCGTTTGCGGCTTAAACGAAGCCAATAACTCAACGTACCATTTACGTGCGAACCAAGGGTTTACTGGTGAAACGGGTAATGAGATCGATGCGTGGGCAGATGCAACGATGAAGCGTGTGCAGGGCATCAAGGAGAGCCATAACTCGGCGATGGAATATTACGTTGAGGCCCGACGTGCAATGAAGCATATCTGTGAGGAAGCTGAGCAGCTTTCCCCCAATCTCATCGATGCGAGCCTCCAGCAACTTGCGGATGCGGCGCATGTGGTCGTGCCCGTCACAAAGTACCTTGGGCCGCTCGGCCAACCGATTAATGCACTCGCCGTTTCCGCAGACGCATACTTCCAAGCGCTGATCACGCAAGCCAATGAACGGCGGGAGGTCAATTCGACGGACATTCTGGAGCGCGCAAATAACACGATGCAGGAGCTTGCGAACGGTGTCATGGAACAGACTGTGCAGCTGGAAGATCCTGGTTCGCATCAATGGGCTCCTAAAGGCCCTTCTACACCATCTGTACGTAAAGACATTGAGAATGGGCATCTCAATGTCTCTCGACACAAGCCAGGTGTCTATCCGGGTAATAGGGATAATGACTATGGGCGTTCCGATCTACGAGGTCCTGGTTCCGGCCTCTATCCCGATGGCTACGATGAAGGCGGCCCCGTGAGTGATCGTGTGATGTCATCTCCACGTATTCCGAATCGTTTCACTGAGGAAGGAGAGGCAGGGTCACGCTCGAATCCAATCACGGACCCCGACGACTTGAGGGGAATTGATCTGCTGCATACACGCGTCAATGGGGATCGCCATGCGAATGGAACCATCGGTGGTTACACGCCTGCACCGCCGACTGATCGTCATCATCCACTATGGAAGGTTAACGGCGGTCCAGGAGACATGAGCTCGATTTCCGCGCGTCTCGGAGGAGCTGGACTGCTGGCTGCAGGTGGTCTCGGAGTGGGGGCAGCTGCACGCTTCGCTTCGATGTCGTCAGGTAAAGCAATCAGCGGAATGACGTCATTGCGTCCTGGCGCCCACTCGGGACCGGGCTTTGGTTCCTTCGCGGCGCGGGGAACAACGATACCCTCCGCCGGCACGTCTGGCGCATCTATTAGTCGTGGCGGGACGACAGGCCAAGGCGGCTATATGGGCGGAGCCGGCGGTTCTGGCGCTGCGACAAAAGACGAAAAGAAAGGCCGGCGCCGCAAATACACCCCATTTCGTGTGGATGATGATGACGAGCTACCCGAAGGCTACGTCAATCCTCTTTCACAGACGTACGGATCAGAGAAGGATATTGAGCCGGTGAGTCGAAAGAACGATGGATGGGATATCAGGCAATGGTGAATTCAGTGAATACCACTCGTTGCCTTCAGCGGAGCTGTGTTGTTGTTGCATCTGCTGTCGCCCTCACGGCAGCGTCGCTTATTGTACCTGTCGCCCCGGCGCACGCGGCTGACCCTATTACTGCCGCTGACCAACCATATTTCACCTACTACCACCTTGACCAAGCCAGGGCGAAGGGCTACACGGGTAAAGGCGTAACGATTGCAATGATCGATGGGCCGGTTGAAACTAGTGCACTTGAACTTACCGGTGCATCGATCCAAGAAAAGGAAACCTGCTCAATTAACTCATCTTTGGCTTCCAAAAGCCATGGTACTTCAGTTGCGTCGATTCTGATCTCCCGAAATTATGGTGTTGCTCCCGATGCGACCTTGCTGACGTACCTGACTGGTTCCAGGCAAGATGGTGACCAGCCGTCTTCTGATTGCTTTGATGATACGAAACATATCAAGTATGGATATGCATGGCTGCTGAACTCAGCTATGAATGATGGTGCGCAGATTATCAATTTGTCTTCCTCTAGTACGTCTCAAGAAAATGAGTTAAAATGGGCAATAGCACGCTCGATGGCTCAGGGAATTATCATTACTGCTTCTGCAGGTAATGAAGCTACCGATGGTAACACTACTTCTCTCTCGCAGTGGTCGGGTGTAGTTGGCGTTTCTGCGATTGGGATTGACGACAGCAGGCAGGATTATTCGTCTTGGGGGCAGGGCGTCACTACTGCAGCGGTAGGCGGTCCACTGGTCGTGCACGACTATTCAAGCGGACAAGTGAGGCAAGTGTCGGGAACTTCCGTCTCCGCTCCCATTGTTGCCGGAACCCTCGCCTTGGCGCGTCAGAAATGGCCGAATGCAACAAGCAATCAGCTCCTGCAACTTCTGGTGAAGACGGGATTGAATCCTGATCACGGATGGAACCAGTACACGGGATATGGGGCTATTGATCCTGCTGCCATCGTGAATACGGATCCGACTCAATTCCCCGATGAGAACCCACTTGCTGATAAAGGCGGCGGTTCGAGTCCTACGCCTGCGGAAGTCCAGCAGTACGCTGATGGAGTGGTTGATCCGACGGAGATCGTCAATGATAGGTCGTACACCTATCGCGGTCTTGATGAGTCCAAGCTGACGGAGCCGATGAACACGTCAATGACCCACCTGGGGACAAGCCCGCGTTACCACGCGAAGTAGGGCATAGTGACGAGGGTGGGGTGGCCGGGAGAAATCCTGGCC
>CAKAPY010000197.1 GCA_916719935.1 uncultured Actinomyces sp.
AGCCCCCGGAGGAATATCGACGACCAAAGCATTAATTTCCCAATTGGGAATCCATACCATAAGACAGCGCATATCATCCCGCCTTTTGATAGATATCAAGCTCTTCTTCCCACGGGCGACTGAGCCCAAGCCATGGGTACTTAGTCAACAAAATTGTTTCTTCTTTTCGCACCTGAGCACCCAAACGTCGCATATCGCGAAGCTCTAATACACAACGGTCCACATAGAGCAATCGACAATGCGGAAGAAGAAGCGAGATTACCTGTGCATCCGCACGGGAAGAAGGAACATAGAGACAACGCGACAGATTCAGTCCCTGTTTAAAGGCATACTCCCAGCCAAAATCATCAGTTCCAACGAAAGCGCAGCAATCCTCTTGGATATCAAGAGAGAGAATGGCATGAACCAATTGCGGGTAAGTCCCGCCGTATTCCCAGACCCCCACGCAGCGCGACGAAAGATCCGAAAAAGCCTGACTTTTCTCAAGTCCCAAGCGGCTTTCGGTATCGCGCAGAACTTGACGAGCAAGGTCTAAACGCTTCATAAAATCACCTCAATCGAACAAGTGTTCTATCAGTGTATGCGCCTCTCCTTCATTTGCATCCACTTTGGTTCCTTCTGAAGAAGTGAAAGAATATGCGCATGCGCCTCTTTGATCGTCCTCTTGCTCCCAACCCGTACGAGGGGCTTCCCCCCAGCTCAACATTTACCGTGGTGTCGCAAGATCTCAGCAATGACCTCCCTATGCCGAGGCTGCACACAGCAGAAGGCGGCAACATCTCGCCACACCTGGAGTGGAGCGGTTTCCCTGAGCAGACTGAAAGCTTCTTTGTTTCTTGCTTTGATCCAGATGCCCCCACGCCATCGGGCTTTTGGCACTGGATGGTGATTGACATCCCCGTCTCATGCACATCTCTTGCGCGCGGGGCTGGCAGTTCCGATCTTGAACTTGATGGAAGCGCCTTCCACCTTCGAGGGGATCACGGCGATCATTCATACTTCGGCGCTGCGCCGCCGGCAGGTGATCGTCCCCACCGCTACATCTTTTCCGTTCACGCCCTAGATATTCCAACCCTAGGCTGCGATGACGACACCTCATTGGCGATGTATTCTTTCGAGGCCCTAGAACATACCATCGCCCGCGCAACCCTGACCGTAACGTACCAAACACCATCGAACTAACATGCTTCACATCATTTTTCTTGAACCTGAAATCCCAGGAAATAGCGGTGCTGCAATTCGCCTAGCTGCGTGTACCGGAGCTTTTCTTCACCTGGTTGAACCGCTGGGGTTTGACATGTCCGACACCAAGCTCAAGCGCGCAGGATTGGACTACCACGATCTGGCACACGTTAAGGTCCACTCCAATTTTGAAGACGCGCTAGCCGAAGTCCCAGGGCACATCTGGGCATTTACCGGACACGCTTCAGATCATTACAGCGAGGTCCACTATGCCGACGGAGATGGCCTGCTATTCGGCCGCGAATCGGTCGGCCTTCCCGAATGGGCAATGACTCACCCACGCATCACTCAATGCGTACGCATTCAGATGCTCCCGGGAGTACGTTCGCTCAATCTCGCAAATTCCGCATCGATTGCGCTTTACGAGGCTTGGCGTCAGTTGGGTTTCCCGAACGGAATCTAAGCGCAGCTCGCTTCTACCTCTTCCGAGGCCTCTGATTATTTCGAGGGAAGAATTCCCTTACCGGGTCGCTCTACTTGCTCGGCGATTTCAACGATCCTGCGCGGATTAGAAACCCACATCCATATGGCCCCGATAGCGGCAACAACCAGCGGGAGATAAGCGAAGTCAGCACCAAAAGCATTCCAGGCATTCGGCATCAGTCTGATTGTCGACAAGGAAGCCCCAGCTACGCCACACGCAAGCGGCCCAATAAAGCACAGAGCGATCATGCACCACCCAAGGATGCGCATACGCCTTCCATTGTGTGTCAGGCTGATTGCAGCAACTACATAAATTGCTCCGATAAGCACCGCAATGATGCGCGCCCACAGCGGTATCTCTCGAAGATAGTAGGAATCAGCGAGAGCTCGAAGAGTCACAGTGACGCTAAAAATCCAGTACAGGGCAATAACCAGTCGTCCCGATCCGCGTGCGGGTGGGCGATTATCCTGAGATTGCTCGTGAACCGCTTCGCTCACCTTTCCTCCTTAATCCAATGTCATACTAGTTGCTCTGCACCGCTCCTCACGACTTTTTTCGTGAAAACATGTGTGCTGTCTAACCGCCAAGTAGGCGATTTTATAACGGACAAAAGTAGTGACTAGTGGAAGAATAGGACCTAAGTCGGACATTGAAGGTCCGTTCTCTTCATTATCAAGGAGTGGAACACGTGAGCGAGTCTGTATACGACCTCGTGATTCTGGGTGCGGGTTCAGGTGGCTATGCCGCGGCTTTACGCGCCTCCCAGCTGGGATTGAAAGTAGCCCTTATCGAAGGTGACAAGGTTGGTGGAACCTGCCTCCACCGTGGCTGCATCCCGACCAAGGCCTACCTGCACGCAGCAGAGACTGCTGACACCGTCCGCGAATCCGATACTTTCGGCATCCAGGCAAGCTTCCAGGGAATCGATATGGCAAAGGTCGGTCAATATCGCGATTCCATTATTAATAAGTTGTACCGAGGCGTTCAGGGCCTACTTTCATCTCGCGGCGTAGACATCATCCAGGGATGGGGCCGCTTGGCTGCACCTGACACCATCGAGGTAGGCGGACAGCGCATCGTCGGCCGCAACATTATTCTTGCAACGGGTTCTTATTCTCGTTCAATCCCCGGCCTGGATATTTCGGGTCGCATCATCACCTCTGATCAGGCCCTTCAAATGGAATGGGTACCTCAGAAGGCTGTCGTATTGGGCGGCGGCGTCATTGGCCTAGAGTTTGCTTCTGTCTGGCGTTCCTTCGGAGCGGAAGTCACAATCATCGAGGCGCTTCCCCACCTTGCAAATAACGAAGACGAGGCCGTTTCTAAGCACCTCGAGCGTTCATTCCGTAAGCGTGGCATTGCTTTCCACACCAATACCCGTTTCGCCAGCGCAACGCAGGACGACTCCGGTGTTCACGTCGCAACAGAAGATGGCAAGACCTTCGATGCCGATGTTCTCCTGGTCGCAGTTGGACGCGGCCCTGTCACCGAAGGCTTGGGGTACGAAGAAGCCGGTATCAAGATGGAGCGCGGTTTCGTTCTCACCAATGAGCGACTGCACACCGGTGTGGGCAACATCTACGCAGTCGGAGACATCGTTCCGGGACTTCAACTTGCACACCGCGGCTTCCTGCAGGGCATCTTCGTGGCGGAAGAAATCGCCGGTCTCTCCCCCACGATGATGGACGAATCTGGAATTCCACGAGTAACCTTCTGCGAAC
>CAKAPY010000198.1 GCA_916719935.1 uncultured Actinomyces sp.
CATTTGTGGGGCCAATAATAATGGTCACTCCACCAATACCGATGACGATCGTCGTTGTCGCGGTGACGAAGATGGCGACAACTCGGTGAGCACCAAAGATAGTGATCAGTGGATGGTGCATATGGAACAGATGAGGGATATGCCCGAAGGCATGCCCCACCGCCCCAAACACTCGATGGAGAAATCCAAAGAACATCAGTTACCTTTCCTCATTTAGGAACTCAATGTGGGTGAAATGCACTGCGGCAGCATTGCAGCAATGCGAGAGAGATATGGAGGGAGGAAAGTTGATGGGGGAAATTCTGCGCTCAAGGCGCATATAGAAAACCCAGGTGTAGAAAACTGGCGTGCCCTATGAATTCTCACAGGGCACGCCAGCCGTGAATTACTTGGTGAACTTCGCCGACTTGTCGTCGGACTGAGTCTTGAACATGGAGTTCAGATCAACGCCCTGCTGCTTCATCTGAGCCTTGTAGGCATCGTAGATGTCCTGCTTGACCTTGACGCTCTCTGCAAGGTGGTTTGCCTCGAGGTCAGCAACGTACTGATCCCATTCGTTATCGACACCGCCCTTGGTGACCCACTGTGCGAACTTCGCCATCGCGTTCTGGTTGATACCGGTCGCATTACGAGAGAGGATATCTGCCTGCTCATCAGTGGTCGGCATGTTTCCATACAGCACATCAGAGTTCAGGTCGATATTGGACCAATCATTGTTGTAGACAGCATCCACGGGGAAGACCTCGGTGTGCTCTGCAGGCAGCTTCAGCTTCCATTCGCTGTTGATCCACACGGGAGCGCGGTCAGCAAGCGCGTTGGTGAACTGCCAGTCACCTGCATTCTTGCTCTTATCAGCAGGCTCAAGAACCTTGTAGGTGCCGTCAGCTTCCTTCTCAACACACTCGCCGAGTGAACCGTAGGTTGCCTGAATACCAATTTCAGGCGTGTAGAAGGAATCGAGCAGCTTCAGTGTTGCTTCCTTATTTGCGGGCTCAGCCTTTGCAACAATCTGGTTCGCACCGTAGGCCATTGAGTCGCCGCCCCATGCCCACACAACCGGAGTGGTCTGCCCATTCTTCGCCTTCAGGGACGGAATGGTGATGTACTGCTTACCCAGCTCAGAACCGAAGAGATCTGAGGGCGTCCACATCCAGGACATACCAACAGTTGCGGTCTTTCCATCACCCTTTGCGTGACCGGTGTAGGTGGACCAGTCGTGGGTGAATGCGTCCTGAGCAATCAGGCCTTCCGACCACAGCTCATTCATGAACTTCACGAAGTCCTTGTAACGCTCATCGGTCAGGTAGTTCTTCACGGTGCCCTTGTCGGCGTACATACCCAAGCTGGAGTCAGAGCTCAGGGTGATTCCTTCAGAGCTCAAGAAGAGGTTGGGATTAAAGCCTTCGAATCCATTGGTTCCGGGCTTGTTGAAGTCCAAGGGAATCTCATCAGCAACACCGTTGCCATTGGGGTCCTGGGTCTTGAACGCCTTGAGCACGGTCTTAAGTTCATCCCATGTGGTGGGAACTGCCAGACCCAGCTTATCGAGCCATGCCTTGTTAATGAACATGTGGCTACCGGTATTGGCCGAGAGAGGAA
Organism: uncultured Actinomyces sp.; assembly: GCA_916719935.1. Lineage (GTDB taxonomy): Bacteria > Actinomycetota > Actinomycetes > Actinomycetales > Actinomycetaceae > Pauljensenia. Next base: position 1,600 of record CAKAPY010000198.1, read on the forward strand.
CGGTGGAACGACCCACACCGAGGATCTGGTTCTTGGTGTTGGTAGAAACGATCCGCGAGTAGGGTTCTGAATCGAACATCTTCTTCACGTTCGGCAGGTTGCCCAGCTCAGGAGAGAGGTCCATGAACAGCGAGCCAAATTCTGCCATATCGCTCGAATCAAAGCCCGCAATGGTCAGGTCGGCAACATCGCCGGCTGCCAGAGCAGCGCTCTTTTGCTGATCCCACGAGGATGCCGCGGTTTCCAGCCACTTGATGCTGCAACCACAGGCAGTTTCAAGGTCCTTCGTCCACTTAAGGTCACTCATAGGCTTGGTGCGTGCGTCCTTAACAATCTGGACAGTCACGACAGGACGGCCATCCGATGCGGTGTTGTCGGATGATGCGCCTTTGGAACATGCGCTCAACGCCAATGCGGCAACCAGTGCGCTTGCCAGTACGGGCGCCACAGGTGAATGTTTCATCATTGGAGATAATCCTTCCTTAGATTATCGTTCGCTTACTGTGAAGCTATGCAGCTATGCACTCTCAGAGAGCCGATCCACAATGACCAGTTCCTTCTGACGAATACGACTGTAACAATGAAAGCAAGTCTTGCGCAAGCCTTTCATGCCTTTACGTAAATAACGATTTCATATACACTAAGAGCATTCAGGTAACTCCCATCCAATCCAACGGTGGAATACGGAGACAATAGTGAAAACACTTGCAGACGTTGCCGCTGAAGTCGGCGTCAGCCAAGCGACGGTATCGCGCGTTCTCAACGGAAAACCAGGCGTTTCCGATGACACTCGTCAGGCCGTACTCAATACCGCAAAAAGTATGGGAATTACGAGCACTGTCGGACGAAATCAACCCCGACATGTAGCCGTCGTTACCCCCAACTTGGTCAATCCTGTTTTCGCGTCTTTACTCACGGCAATAAGCACTCAACTGACCGCACGCAATATTTTGCCTTTCCTGTGCACCTACACATCGGGAGGCACCAGTGAAGAAACCCTGCTGTCAATGGTGCTTTCCGAACAGATTGATGGTGCGATCTTCCTTTCCGGCCAGTACGACTCCAAGGGCAACGATTATTCGATCTATCAGCGCCTTGCTGAGCATCGAATTCCAATGGTTTTCATCAATGCTGGTGATCCCGACTTGCCGGGTTACTTCATTCGCACTGACGATCGTCTTGCAACGGAAATGGCTCTTCAACACCTCGTGAATCAGGGACATACTCGCATCGGTTTGCTCCTCGGCAATCCAAGCCACTACCCCAGTATCACGAAGTACAACTCTGCCCTTGACTTTGCGAACCGTACAGGGCTCGACCTCAAGCCGGAGTACGTGGAATGGGCACCTTATGGCTTGGGCACCGCACAGGCTGCTACAGCACGTCTGACAGATGCAGGCGTGAGCGCAATTGTGTGCGCAAGCGATGAGCTCGCCTTAAGTGCTTTCAAGTCGCTGACGCTCCAAGGCCTACAGGTCCCCGATGATATTTCTATCGTCGGCTACGACGACTCGAGCTACCTTGGGTACATTTCTCCGGGACTGACGACCATTCGCCAGCCGGTCGACGCTCTGAGTGGGGGTGCCGTTTCTGCACTCGCGAGCCTGATAGAAAGCCCGCAAAACGCCAAGGAACACGTTGAGCTTCTCTTTGATCCCGAGTTAGTTGTTCGCGGCACCACGGCGATCTGCAAGGATCTTCTCCCCAGCGCACTCTAGCCCTCCCGAGTCTCGCCCCGACGACGTAACGGGTGCCTGAGCTTTTACCTGTTGAGTGTG
>CAKAPY010000199.1 GCA_916719935.1 uncultured Actinomyces sp.
TCCGAGTGGACCAGCTCAGAAGATTTTCAGGAGCAGCTGCAGCATGTGCAGTTGCGGTGATTGCTGCGATTGTCGCGGTATTGGCTTTGACAGTGTGGAAGCCAACCCAACAAATTAGTGCGACTGTTACCCCCCAGCAGCCGGTCGTCATCACCCGTGAGGGCCTCTTCCAACTCGAAGGGGGTGAAGTTACCGTTACCGCGGCTTCTGCCTCGGGAAAGCAAGTGACGATGGCACTGGGGACAGCTGCAGATGTTCGCGCATGGGTTTCCGATCTTTCCTACGCGGAAATCACTGGCATCTCGGCAAATCGTGAGAATCTTTTGACCGAGGGACATGACTCTGCGGCATCGGCAACTTCATCGCCTTCTCCTTCGCCGTCGCCTTCCAGTGAGGCTCCGCAAAACCCTGATCAGAATGCTCAGCCTTCGCCTTCTCCCAGCGCGACTCCAACTCTGTCGGCTGCCGGTGGAGATATGTGGCTTGACGAGGCGACCGCTCCTTCAACCGCAACGATGACGCTTCGTGATGTTGCAGCAGGTCGTTCGCTGGTTATTACTTCGGATGGAACGACTCCCTCTGATTTGACGGTCACTATGACCTGGCAGACCCCTCATGCGAATGTCTTAGCAATCACTGCAGGCGTTATTACATTCATTTGTCTTCTCATCGCCGCAGCCTTGGTCACCCTTGTTCTCTGGCGTGAACGTCATGCCGCTTCTGAGGAAGAAACCCGCGAGCAAGACGAAGCAGAAGAAAGCACACCTCAGCAGGTAGATCCCGCCTTCTTTGAAGCAGTAGATAATTCTGATTCTTCCGAAGAGGAAGCTGGAACTTCTGAATTCGATAACGAAGAGTTAGAAGAGTACAGCGACTCAACCGACGAAGGGGAAGCGTCTTTCGATTTAACGGCCCAGGATTCCTCCACTGAAGGCGCTGAGTTTGACGAGGAGAGGCCAGAGGGCGAGTTGCCAGAAGACCACGCCTCTGAAGAAAGCTTTGAAGTTGATGAAACTTCCGTCACCGATCAGGATGAATCTTCGGATTCTGAGCTGCGTCGCGGTCGCCACGGTATTGCCTATCACGATCATGAAGTAGACCCACCTGCTCGTGAATCAACAGATACTGGAATTATTGATTTGTCCGGTATTCGTCCGGGTGCAGTTCTTCCTTCGCGCCGCGCGCTGCGTCAGGCACGCGAGAAGGGCGAAGGACGCTTGGTGATTGGTGGCCAAGAATTTGATACTGGCTTGATCCCTCAGGTGGAGAAGGAAGAAGAAACAGCGACCGCTGATGGTTCCGAAGAAAAGCGCTCATGGGGATCGATCATGGGGAATTGGATTTCACCAAAGCAACGCGGACAGAAGGGACAGTGATGATGAGAATACGACGTATCCTCCCAGCCCTGTGTGTGCCTGCACTTGTTCTTGGGGCATGTAGTAGCCGTGATCTAGTTGCTCCTGAGGTGACTTCCCAGCCGTCTTCCGCCTCTCCGAACCTCGACTCGGCTCGCATCGAGCGTGTTCTTGGATCTATTCAGGACACGATCAATACTGCTGATGCAACACGCGACGCTGCTGCTCTTGAACCTCGACTTGAGGGTGGGGCGTTGCGTATGCGTAGCGACCAGTACGCTGCTGCTAAAGCAACGAATACCGAAGTCCCTAAGCTTGTCGTCAACCAGGGTTCGGTTGCAGTGACAAATTCGGATCAGTGGCCGCGCGTTATTGTGAATGTCTCCAGCCCTGATCAGGCATCTCTTCCTGTGCTCGCATTCGCAGTTCAAGATGACGCTCGATCGAAATACAAGCTCGTTGGTTGGACGCGTGCGCTTGGCGGAGCTCAGTTCCAGCTGGATAATGTGGAGAAGGGCTCTGCGGCACTTGGTCCGGATGCTCAGGGATTTGTGAAGACCCCGAAGGAAGCGCTCCAGGGCTACGTGGACATGCTGAATTCCGGTAATGCCGGTAATGATCAGTATGCGGGTGATGATTTTGCTCGCCGCTACTTGCAGGATGCAAAGAGCTTGAATGATGCGGTTCAGGCTGCAGGAAACGTTCAGGCTCATGCTGATCTCTCGGCTGATTTCCCGATTGTCGGTGTCGAACTGGTCGACGGTTCAGCTCTTGTTGCCGCTTCATTCACCTATACTCAGACCTATCAGCGCACTGTTGCTCGTTCGACGATGCGCCTTGGGGGAACGACTGCTGCATTGGCAGAAGGCGATGACGATACGGTCAAGGGAAAGGCGACAGCAACCTACGTTGTGACCGTGCTCCTGCACATCCCCAAGGCCGGCTCGGACTCGCAGCTGATTAGCGTCGTTGGCGCGGAACGTGCACTTGGCTCGGTCGTCAAGGATGATGGCGCCGGGAACCCTGATCAACGTTAAGGAGATCTTCTTCATGAATAATGATGCTCACAATCCTCAGCCTGCAGATTCGCACGGTGCACTCGACCTCAGTGCAGCTGCTTCCGCCGCAGGACAGGAAGGCCCCAGAACTTCTCAGCAGACAAATCGAGAAGGCGGTGCCGGTGGCATCAGCATTCCGCTGATTGATTCCTGCGATGATTCCTCTTTTGAGGCCATTGCCGCGAATTCTCAAAAGGTTCCGGTTGTCCTCGTTCTTTGGGCTGCCCAATCTCTTGAATCTAAACAGTTGCTGGCTACCCTCGAAGAGCTCGCACGTGAAAAGGCAGGTGCCTTCCAACTTGTTGAGGTTGATGTTCAACAGGCTCCTCGAGTTGCACAGGCATTCCAAGTACAGGTCCTTCCGACAACGGTTGCACTTGTCGGCGCGCGTCCTGTTCCTCTCTTCCAAGGTGTTGCCGCTAAGGAACAGATTGCCCCTGTCATCGAGGATTTGCTGAAGGCTGCTGGACAGATGGGGGTGACCGGTCGGATTGCTGTGAGCGACTCCGATGTTGCGAAGCCCATTCCAGAGGAGCACGTCCCCGCCCTTGAAGCTGAAGAACGCGGAGATCTTGAAGCTGCGCTGGCTGCCTGGGAGAAGATTATTGAACACAATCCCCGCGATGAAGAGGCAAAGAATCACCGCGCGCGGATTAATTTCAAACTGCGTGAAGCTCAGGGAAATAGCGACCCTTCCGCACAGGCAGATGCGCTCTTCAATGAGGGAAAGACCGCCGAGGCGTTTAATCTCCTTCTGCGTCTCATCGAGGATAGCCCGGAGGATCAGCGTGAGGATTACCGTGTCAGGCTGCTTGATCTTTTCCGCATTGCGGGCAATACCCCGGAGGTTAAGGCTGCAAGACGGCGTTTGTCTGCGCTGCTGATGATCTAGAAGCTGTTAACAGGCAGCTGATTAGGGGTGTGGGGAACAAGATTTTCATCTGTTCCCCACA
>CAKAPY010000200.1 GCA_916719935.1 uncultured Actinomyces sp.
CCCCCCCCCCCCCCACTTTATTGAGTGTTTCTCAGGCCCTCAGTCCTTCGCGGCGCTTCATCCACAGGATTACGCCGGCTCCACACATCAGCATCACACCGGCACCGAGGTACGGGTAGATACCCGTTGACCCCGACAGGGGCAGATGACCAACTTGCGTATCTACAACGCGGATACCCGGAAGAGCCGCATCTGCGGTACCGGCTTTTGCGGGCAGAACTCGCACGGAGGTAAATCCTTCGTCGGGGCCGAAATCGGTCGAAATTACAGTCGAGGCAGCGGAATCAGTTCCAACGCCGATATGGAAGGGAATGGGACGCGGTAACAAAACATGGCCGGCAGGGGCACGCGTTTCGACCAACCAATACGAGCGGTCTACTTCCAGTGGTGCGCTGACGAAAGCAGATCCACCCTCGAGGACGCTCACGGGAGTACCGCTCAACGCCTCGTTGTCATAGATCGCAAACGCTGCACCCTCCAAGGGGTAGGTACCGTCCTCATTCCTCTGACCAATGGGCTGAGTCCCAGCCTTCTCGACGCGGATGGTACGCGGACGAACCGGAGCACATGCCTCGTTATTGCTCACGCCATCATGGTCATAGGGACCGCTGACGACGTTATACAAACCATTCTTTGGAGTCAGGCGATCCTTCGTCGTCTTGCAGTCCATGGAAGCCTCGTTATAACCCGAGGCATTGCGATCCCTGCGAACCTTCATACGGATATACCACGTGGCAGACTTGCCGGCTTCGACATTGGTTCCCGTAGTAAGCACGTAGGACGCGGACGCACCTTGCTGGCGTGCGCGCCCAAGACCATCAAGAGATTCAGCAATCGCTACTGAACGCACTGTGAGCCCGGGAGCAAACTGCGGTGTATCAACCAAACGTCCGGTTGTCCCCGCGATAGTACCGTCATTTGTTGCAGTAATACGGAACGTGACGGTGATATCGTCCGTCGTCGCACCTTCAACGCTTTCAAGGGCCTTCTCAATGCGCAGCTTGGGAGCCTTCTGTTCATTGGTAAAGGTACAGGTAATGGGCAGTGCAGCGACAGAACGTGCCGGCGCAACCTCTGAGAAGTCGACGCCTCCAGTGAAGGCATCACGAGAGACATTCACGCGCTCACCCACGCCATTCAGACAGGTCACATCTTTGAGCTGCCAGCGAGCGGCATTGGGGTCGTCGCTCACTTTCCACGGACCGAAGTAGCCGGGTTCACCAAATCGCAGGGGTCTTTTACCCGGAATTGTCGGACCGGTTTCCGCAATAACAAACTCCGAATACCCGGGAATGAAGGCCTGGTAGCTACTTGTAACCATGCCGCTTTCACCATAGCCGGTCGGGGTCAGCGGCGAATCCGCAAAAGAAGACCAGTCAACGAAGGAGTCCACCTGTTCATAAAGCGACAGAGGGGTCCCAGTCGGAGAAGTCCAGTCGCCCACACCCAGGGTTGTAAAGCCGAATCGGGGAATTGTTCTCGCAACGGAGGCAGACTCTTCGCTAATCTTCTTCGCCACTCGCACGTAACGTTCTTGGCTGAAAGATCCATAGAGGCAACCGAAAGAGCTCTGATTTTCCTTCGTCGTAAAGGTAGAGACCGGCGTTGCACCTGCCGGGGGCTTTGCGGGACAGGTTCCATCGGAACTGGGGACAAAACCAAAAAGCACTAGGCGGTAAGGAATCCCGTCAACTGTGATGGTCCGATCGGAGGTTGTCTTCGTAATGGACAAGACGTCATCAGATGCGGGGGTCTGATCGGGCTTCCCCGCTGACTGCGGATAGTAGTTCGGGTAATCGGTGTAAATATCGCGATCGCCCTTACCTTCACCCACAAAGCTGTAGCAGTACCAGACTCCGTCACCATTTTCACGGGTCAGCGCATAGTAGGGGGCATTCGTTGGACAGGTTCGGGGAGCAGAAGCACGCGAAATCAACTTATAGGGACCACCCGTGCGAGCAACCGCAGTCGTGTCGGTGTCATTGTCGGTTTCGTGTTGGTCGAAGGGGAAAGATTCTTCGAGGTCTCCCAGGCGGATATCGAAGGAAGAGTGGACCCAGTGGATCTTTGAGGAGATCGGGAAATTATTGTGTCGCACCGTGCCAATGAGGAAGGTGTCATTCAAGGACACTGTTCCGGGGTTATTGGGCTTATAGCCCAATGCACTGGTCGTTGATGCGGAAATTGCGTAGGGCGTGTAATCGCCGTAATAGGGGTACTGGTAGACACTGGCCAGGTGATACTCCCATGCAATACCGCGAGTGATGTAGGACCAGTAATCGTTCTGCGCGACAGAAGCGTCCAACCACTTTTGGGAATACCCAGCCCTGTAAGGAACAGAGCTTTCATTCGAATCAGCGGAATTGTAGGATTCCATCCCTTTGATCACACCGAAGTAGGAATTATCCGGCACAACCGTTGTGCGATCGGTTTCTGAGTCATTGAGGACGGCCTGACCAATACGCCCCTGAGAACGTGAGAGCGTAATGCTTGCGGCACCCGGAGTTTCTAAGGGAGCATCTGCGACTGCCCTTGATTGAAAACTCGCTACTCCTGGAAGAGTAACCAGCGTTGTTAGGATGCACGAAACCAGGGCATAGCGAGCGCGATTCCTCCGTCGAGAACTACGCTGCGCATGCTGCGGGTGGGGGGTACTACTGAACCGGTTCACGCGTCTCCATTTCAGTGATCTTCCACGAGTTTAACAGGGCTAATTGATATAGCAAACAGGTGGCAAAACACGTTTCGATAACACCTTGACATAGCCCCACGCGGCGACTTCACCCCACCCAATTGGGGCCGAAACGGTAAAATACCCGTGTAGACCTGTCGATACTTTAGCGTCGATATGTCTCAGGAAAGAGGAAGACCGCGAACAAGGAACAGATGACATGGGTATTTTTGACCGTTTTGAAAACGCCGTTGAGCGCGGCGTAAACGGTGCTTTTTCTCGTGTGTTCCGTTCGGGGATCAAAGCCGTTGACGTTACCTCTGCACTCAAACGCGCGATGGACGACCACGTTCAAGAACTGTCAACGGACCGTGCAATCGCACCGAATCACTTCACCATTCGTATGGCGCCTGCGGACATGAACGCACTGGGCGACCTTGATATTCTTTCCGATGAATTCGTTCAGCAAGCCACCGACTACGCACAGTCCCAGGGCTACTCACTTCTCGGGCCGATCTCTATCGACTTCACAAAAGATAGCGACGAATTCACCGGCCAGCTCCAGGTTCAGGCACGCAACGAACGCGGCGCAGCGGCCCCGGCCACGGCCTCGTCACCTTCACCCGAGCACCCCATCATTGACGTCGACGGAGAGAAGTGGCTCCTCACCGAACCTGTCACCGTCATTGGC
>CAKAPY010000201.1 GCA_916719935.1 uncultured Actinomyces sp.
AACCCCATGGGGCTTGATACCTCAACCATCGATTCCCATCTTCAAAACCTCCAATCCGAGGTTGTCGCGTGGGTTCAGTCCCATGCCCAGACATTGGTCTTTGGTGCCTTCAATGCCACCTTCTCTGCAATTTCATTGGCCACCGGCTCGGTGATTGCGCTGTTCTGCTTGTTCTTCTTCCTCAAGGACGGGCGTGAGATTTGGGTTTGGTGCGTCCGTCTGCTTCCCAAGGGTGCGCGCGAACCCGTTCACGAGGCCGCAATCCGCGGTTGGGCCTCGATGGGTGGCTATGTGGTTGGACAGATGCAGGTCGCCGCGATTGATGCCTTGAGTATCGGTATCGGTGCTTACTTCCTCGGTGTTCCCTTGGTTATCCCGATTATCGTTTTGGTCTTCTTCGGGTCTTTTATCCCGATTCTTGGCTCGTTGTTCTCGGGAATCATTGCCGTCCTTGTCGCGGTGGTTGATCAGGGATTTACCGTTGGTTTGATCATGCTGGTGATTATTGTGGTCGTCCAGCAAGTCGAAGGGAATCTGCTGCAGCCGCTTCTTATGTCCAACGCGGTGTCCTTGCACCCCTTGGTTGTTTTGCTCGGGGTGACAGCGGGATCGATGGTTGCCGGAATTACCGGTGCGATCTTCTGTATTCCTGTTATTGCCTTCATTAATTCCGTGGTCCTGTACCTACATGGCCATGATCCTGAGCCATCATTGGCGACGAAGATTGATCGTCCCGGAGGCGCTCCCGGAACCCTTGATGCGATGATTGCTCATTCCTATGGGGAAGATCTTCCGCTGCTTGCGGGGGATGAAGTTGATGCACACACCTACGCCGTGGATGAAGAGCTAAGCGAACGTATGGTTGCTGCCGGAAGTGCAGAGCCGGGCGATACTGTAGGGACGCGTGTCGCTGAAGAAATCGCAGAGAGCACCAAGGCTGATGAAGAAGATAACGAATAGTGCGATAAGACCTTGCGTGAGCACCTTGTTCTGATTGAAAGCGTAAAACTGTGGGGCTCCAGAGTTCAACTCTGGAGCCCCACAGTGCGTTTGGGATTACTTTTAGCCGACGAAAGGCGTCGCGTCCAAGATCTCAACGGTGATCTCGCGGCCGTTGGGGGCCTCGTATGTCAGGGTGTCGCCCTTGCGGTGTCCAATGACTGCGGCACCCAGCGGAGCCTGTGCGGAGAAGACCTGTACGCCCAAGTCGCCGCCGGCGTCACGCGAGCCCAGAAGGAACTTCTGTTCGCGGCCAGCAACCATGGCAGTGACAACCATTCCAGGCTCAACAATGCCGTCATCGGCGGGAGTTTCGCCGACCTGCGCATTACGCAGCATCTCTTCCAAGCTCTGAATGCGAGTCTCATTCAAGGATTGTTCGTTGCGTGCAGCGTGGTAACCGCCGTTCTCGCGCAGATCGCCTTCTTGGCGTGCGGCGTCAATAAGACGCGCAATTTCGGGGCGGCGTACCTCGACGCGCTCCTTCAGCTCCGCCTGGAGCTTGTCATACTGAGCTTGGGTCAGCCACTGGGTATCAGCCATTACTTTGCCTCCGACATATGTCGATAAATATCGACGTGTTCTTAGACTCTACAGATTTGACAGCCTACCAGCCTTAAGGGCGGTGCGGGCGCATTTGCGCTATCTGTGGAAAAAGAACTACAAGACAGCGAGATACACGGCTACGCAGTGGCATGCCCATGCGAGCACGGTGCACAGGTGGAAGATCTCGTGGAAGCCAAACCAACGCGGTGAAAGGTCTGGTTTCTTCGTCGCGTAGACCACTGCTCCGAGTGTGTACAGAATTCCGCCTGCAAGAAGCAGCCACACAATCACAGCGCCACCCAAGGCCCAAAACTGCGGTAGATACCAGAGAGCAACCCATCCCAGAGCGACATAGATCAGTGTTGCCAGCCAGCGCGGTGCGGTCGGCCAAAAGAGGTTGAGCAAGATCCCCAGGAGTGCTCCTCCCCAGACGATGGACAAGATTGTCACTGCTTGGTCATGGGGGAGGATCGCGATGGACAGAGGCGTGTATGTTCCCGCTATCAGAAGGAAGATGTTTGAGTGGTCAAGGCGATTCCACACGACTTCCCAGCGCGGGGACCAATAAAAGCGGTGGTAGAGCGCAGAGATTCCAAAGAGAATCAACGAGGCCGCAAGGTAGATTGCGGACCCGCCTTTGGTTGCGCCGGTGGGCGCAAGGCAGGTGAGGACAATCGAGGCCGCCAAAGACAGCGGTGCGGCGACAAGGTGAATCCAACCCCGCAGGTGGGGCTTAACCGATACCTTCTGTCCGGGAAACCACTGGATGGGTTTGAGGGAAGCGATTTTCATGAGTGCCTCCACGAAAGATCAACCTACGCATGCGTAACTTACTACACCGTAGGGTACGCCAATTTAAAGGGAAAGGCAGCAGTCTTCCGCTGATTGTGAACAGTGAAACTGGATGTGTGCATGAGGAACAAATATGCGATGAGCGTCATATTCGCGATACTCTTAACCCATGTTGACGCGCTCACGCGTGGAAGGGTTTAGCAGTGTCACAGTGGAATGTGCTTTATGACGTCTATGAAAAGCGCCTTCGTGCGTCTTTGGTGGGACGTCCTATTCCTCGTCACGTTGGCGTGATTTTGGATGGGAATCGTCGCTGGGCTAAATCGATTGGCTTCACCGCGTCCCAGGGGCACCGTGTTGGTGCAGGGAAGATCACTGAATTCTTGGGTTGGGCCGAAGAAGTTGGGGTTGAGATCGTCACTTTGTGGATGCTTTCGACAGATAATCTATCCCGTCAAAGTGATGAGCTCTCTGAGCTGCTCGCGATCATCTCTCAGGCTGTTTCGGCATTGAGTCAGGCCGGTAAATGGCACCTGCGAATTGTCGGTGACCTTCGACTGCTTCCTGAAGATATTGCCAATTCTCTTCGACAATCTGCTCAGGAAAGTCCCTCAAAGAGCGCTCTGAGCGTCAACATCGCGGTTGGCTACGGCGGGCGTCATGAGATTGTCGAGGCCGTGCGTGAGGTGATCCGTGACGCTGGGCAGCGGGGTGAAAGTCTTGAAGAACTTGCTTCGCGTTTGAAGGACTCGGACATTGCAGAACACCTGTATACCGGCGACCAACCCGATCCGGATCTTGTTATTCGAACCTCTGGCGAACAGCGACTGTCAGGCTTCATGATTTGGCAGTCCGCACACTCTGAGTTTTATTTCTGCGAAACCTATTGGCCTGACTTTAGGAAGATTGATTTCCTTCGCGCGCTTCGTGCCTATGCGCAAAGAGAGCGGCGAATGGGCAAGTAGTTCCCTGTTGTGAAGGCTTCAGCTTGATACAACGTGGGGGTGGGG
>CAKAPY010000202.1 GCA_916719935.1 uncultured Actinomyces sp.
GATTTGATCTCGCGCTTCAGCCTCCAAGAGGGGAATCGGAGCACTTGCCCCGATTTCTCGCATCGCGTCCACGAAGGAACTAAAAAGCCACTGAGGTGCATCGGCACCCATGCGCGCTCACTCCTAGTCTGACAATGTTACTAGGCAATGCTAGCCACTTTTTGAGCACTTGGCACGGAGCTTTCCCCTGAGCGAAGGATTCGCAGAGGTCATGCAGCGCATGATCATTTAATTTCCAGCGGTTTTCTGCGTGATTCTCAAGGAAAAACACCAGTGCTTCAGTAGTTGAGATTCGCAAGACAATTGGCGCGGGAGGGAAGCTGCAAAGATCGAATTCAGTCAGTTTATGCCTTCATGCGTTCTCTGGACTGCACGATTGGCATATCGATCTTGACGGTGAGGCCACCGCCCGCAGTCTTTGCGAGCTCTGCGTGACCGCCGTGCGCTGAGACGATTGAGGATACGATGGAAAGTCCCAATCCGGAGCCACCCAGCGAGCGGGCACGTGAGCTTTCTGTTCGATAGAAGCGCTGGAAAACTTTTTCATAGTCTTCCTTCGCAATTCCAGGTCCGTGATCCCTAAATTCCATCAGAACAGAAGTCGGATTCTGGCCTACCGCAATCTCTACCGGTGTTGAACGCGGGGTATAACGCACAATGTTGCCGATGATATTTGTGAGCACCTGTTGCAGGCGGTCGCGGTCGGCCTGAACCCATACGGATTGAGGAATGGGTTGGTCGTTGATCCCCAGAATCTTGACCTGGCGAGTGGGATCAAGGGCTTGAAGATCGAAGCGAGCGTTGCGAAGCATCGCGATCACGTCGACATCCACGATTTCCAACGGTCGGCCCTCGTCCAAGCGGGCCAAGGTCAAAAGGTCCTCAACCAATGAACCCATGCGAGTTGATTCGGATCGAATACGTCCCATAACTTCGCCGGTGCGCTCTGCTGGAACGCCACCCATTGAGTAGAGCTCGCAGTAACCGGAAATCGCAGCTAGGGGAGTGCGCAGTTCATGCGAAGCGTCGGAAACGAAGCGGCGGATCTTGCGCTCAGATTCTTCGCGCGCTGCGAATGACTGCTCCAGCTGGCTCAGCATGGAGTTCAATGACTTCGAAAGCGAACCAACTTCCGTTGAAGGTGGAGCAAATGGAACACGCTGAGTGAGGTCGCCGGCGGCGATCTTTCCAGCAGTCGTCTCGATCCCGCGCAGGGGAAGAAGCGCGCGTCGGACCAGGTACGTCGCTAGGCCAGTGCCGATGGCAATGATTGCAATTGCTGTCGTTGCAACGTATCCAGCCATATTTTGAATGGTGAATTTTACGTCGTTGAGTGGAAGTGCGACGGTGAGCATGCCCGTGGGGGTACTTTCGCCACTGCGCGTAATGGGGACAACGGTCACGCGCCATGTGGATCCCTGCTTCGTCGATTCCACAGTGACGGGGTCAGTCCAGCCAGTTGCCGTTTGCGCGGACTGACCTGGCTTGAGAAGTTCCGGGATCAGCGGTTTACCCGCGTGGTCGCGTGTCGAGGCCGAGAGTAGCGTGACGTCTTCTTCGTTCGCCCGGTGGATGTTGAGGTAGTAGAGAGTGGGGAGGTTGGGTTCTTGAGCCAGCTCTTGGGGGTTTTCAATGGCCTTGGGGGCCAATGAGAGAACCGTTGATGAGAGTTGGTCGTCAACTTGGGCAATGAGATGGCGCTGCAAGAGGCCGATCATCACCGTTGCTGAAAGGGAAAGCCCAAGGGAGAGAAGAAGTGTAGTGAGCGCAACAATTCTGGCCGTCAACGAACGTGACGACCAGAATCTGCGTACTACACCGCGTGGGTACATTTTTTAGTTATCGTCTCGAAGGATGTATCCAACGCCTCGCTTGGTGTGAATGAGCTCGCCGCTGGCGCCTTCGACGGCCAGCTTGCGGCGCAGGTAGGAAATGTAGGATTCGACGATTGCAACCTCGCCATCCCAGTCGTATTCCCAGACGTGATCGAGGATCTGCATCTTGGAAACGACACGTCCCTGATTGATCATGAGGTAGCGCAGAAGCTTGAACTCGGTGGGGGACAGGTCGATCGGCACTCCGGCGCGAGTGACTTCGTGTGCGTCTTCGTCGATGACCAGGTCAGCAACACGCAGCTTGCCGTCGTCACCGCTCTCGCCCAGCGTGCGGCGCAGGATGGCACGAATACGTGCGACGACTTCCTCGAGGCCGAAGGGCTTGGTGACGTAATCATCGCCGCCGACCGTCAGTCCTTGGATCTTGTCACGCACATCATCGCGAGCTGTCAGGAAAAGGACGGGGATGGTGATACCTGCATCGCGCAGGCGACGGGTCACTGTGAAGCCGTCCATATCGGGGAGCATAACGTCCAGAACAATCAGGTCGGGGCGTTCTTCCTGAGCCTGGTGGTAAGCAGATGCTCCGTCTTCTGCCGTAATGACATCAAAGCCTGCAAAGCGCAGAGATGAGGCCAGAAGATCGCGAATATTTGGTTCATCGTCAACGACAAGAAGTCGTGCTTCTCCAGTGTTTTCAAATTCCGTCATAGTCAATATTTTGAGTGAGATATCTGAACGTATCCTGAATGCCTGCTGTGTGAAATTGTTTTTCTGAGAATCCGCATGAAAAAGATGGTGAAAGGGCGATAATGCAAGCATGACTCAATCCAGTTCTCAAAGCCTTTTTGAACCCCAAGGTGTGACTTTTAATCCGGTTAAACCTTCGCTTGCCGTGGTACGACGACTGAACACCAGCCTTTACTTCGTCATTGGTGTTGCTGCAGTATCGGTTGGCATGGTGACGGCACCAGATTTTCCACGAGAGTGGGGTTTTGGGATCATCGCTGGGTTGAGTGCCGGATGGCTTTACATGATGTGGATTATCGGCCGGCAAGTACGTAATTTCGCATGGGCGCAAGGTGAGCATGATTTCCTCATTCGTCGAGGTGCTTTCTTCCGCTCGATGACAATCGTTCCTTACGGCCGCATTCAGTACGTTGATATTTCAGAAGGTCCTGTTTCTCGGTTCTTCGGTATTTCCACGGTGATCATTCATACGGCCTCGGTCTCAACTCGTGCCTTTGTTCAGGGCATCCCTTCTGAGGATGCTGCTCGGCTGCGCGACCAGCTCGCCCAGCGTGGAAGCGCTGAGATGGCAGGGCTGTGAGCATGAGTTCTTCTCAACACGTGTATGCAGCGGACCAAGGGGTTGATCCCTCGCTGTGGCGCCGCGTCCACGTCATCACGCCTCTTTTGGAGATCTGGCAAATCCTGGTGGCAGGTTTTGCCTTTGCTACTTATCGCAATTTCAG
>CAKAPY010000203.1 GCA_916719935.1 uncultured Actinomyces sp.
ATGAAGCGCGAGTGAAGGTTCTTCTTCCCGAACTTGTCGGTGACATTGGCGTTGCGATTCAGCTGGTCGAAGCCGATGGCTCGATGACCTCGATCGTCACTACGGGGGTGGAATCAGAACCCTCGCGTGAATCCTTGGATGCCTTGGAGATCCACGAAGGGGATCTAGTTCATGTATCGGGCTCGGATCTGGCGAATCCAACAAGTGCAGAAATCCTCACTGGATGGGCCGAGAATCTTCCTGAAGGCGTCACCCTGGTTGTTTCCGTTTCCCCTGCCGTTGCTCAGGTCCCAGTGTCCGTGTGGCCACGTTTACTGGGGCGCGCGGACGTTGTCTCAATGAATATCCGCGAGGCCGCGACTCTGTCTGACATTCTTGCTCCTTATGAGCACGGAACTGGAGTTCGCGGAGTCATGCGTCCGGACGCGGTCTTCGTTCGTCGTCTGGGCGTTATGGGCTGTGAACTGCAACTTCATGCTGACGAACCCAGAATTTCGATCCCCGCGTATGAATCCACGACGGTTGATACCGCCGGGGTGGGGGATACCCACATCGCCACTATGTGTGCGGCACTTCTTCTGGGATATGATTTTGTTGAAGCTGCACGAATGGCGAATGCGGCTGCTGCGATCACGATTTCTCACGAGTCGGCTCTTCCTGTTCCAAGCTGGGAGCAGATCCGAGAAGTTATGAAGAACGGGCGTGTGTGACGCACTCGGAAGAGGCTTTCGCGGCGTGCCTAAGCCTTTTCGCGGGTATGCGGCGGTAGCGTTTTTCCTACCATGGCACGAAAATCCCCATCTTCAGCATCTTCGAAATCTTCTTCACGAGCCGGGAAGTCCACTGCGACCCCGGGGCTTCTCGCGCGCGTATTTTCCGGGATCGGACGCGGCATTCTTGCGATGATTCGAGCATGGCGCGCGACCGATGCTCAGGTGAAACGCGATGCGCTTGCTTTCATTGTCGTGGCGGTTGCCGTTCTGGTCGCCCTGCGTGAGTGGTTTGGTATTTCGGGGCAGGCGGGGGATTTCATTCACCTGTGCGCAGCGGGATTTGTCGGGATTTTCTCCGTTGTTTTGCCCATTATTTTGGTCGCCTTCTCTGTTGAGTTAGTTCGCGTCCGCTCGGGGAATTCAGCCTTGCCCCACCGCGTCGCAGGTAGCCTTGGGGTTGTCCTTTCTTTGACCGGTCTTGTTCATGTCAGCAAAGGTAACCCCGCTTTTGACTCTGCTCTCTCGATCGAGAATGCGGGTGGAATCCTCGGTTGGTTTATTGCTCGGCCTCTGGTTCTTATGCTCTCGTCGTGGGGCGCGGCGGCACTCTTGATTCTTCTTTTCCTCTACTCGATCCTTTTGGGGACGCGTACGCAGGTTGCGCAGGTTCCGACCTTGGTCCGTGAATGTGTTGACCGTCTTGCCAAGCGGACGAGGCCAGAGGAAAGCGATCCGGCAGCGCGAGCGCGTGAAGACGCGCGCCGCTCCCTTGCTGCTGGCGATGATCCTTTCTTGGATTCCTATGACGGCGATGAACACTTCCGCCGAGCAGTGGAATCTGAGCCCCAAGAAGACGTTCCTTCCCAGGTGGATACGCAGCGCACTCGGGTGATGCCGGCCTCGACGCCGCATGTTCCCGAGGGCCAGCCCGCTTCCTCAGCGATGGATGCGCCAACGGAGGCAATGCAGGTTCCTGCTCTTTCGGTCACCGAAAATATTGAGGACCAGGTGGACCCTGAGCCGCCTGCTCATACTGAAGAGCCTGCAGGTGGATTCCAAGCGGAACTGGATGAGAACCTCTCCTACACGCTTCCTTCAAGCGAACTTCTTGTGCGCGGTGCTCCCCATAAGACTCGCTCGGCGGTCAATGACCAAGTCGTGCAGGCGTTGCGTCAGGTCTTCGCAGAATTCAATGTTGATGCCCAAGTGACCGGCTTCTCTCGTGGCCCAACAGTGACACGTTACGAAGTGACCTTGGGACCAGGCGTGAAGGTTGATCGCCTGACAAACCTTTCGAAGAATATTGCCTATGCTGTGGCCTCGGCAGACGTGCGAATTCTCGCGCCGATTCCCGGGAAATCGGCAATCGGTATTGAGATTCCAAACTCGGACCGAGAAACTGTCGCGCTGGGAGATGTTCTTCGCTCTGGCGCTGCTCAGCGTAACCAACATCCTCTAGTTGTCGGTGTTGGTAAGGATGTTGAAGGTGGCTACGTCGTTACCAACCTAGCGAAGACCCCGCACCTTCTGGTTGCTGGCCAGACTGGTTCCGGTAAGTCGTCATTCGTGAATTCGATGATTACCTCGATCATGATGCGTGCGACGCCCTCGCAGGTTCGCATGATCCTGGTCGATCCCAAGCGAGTCGAATTGACGATCTACGAGGGTATTCCGCACCTGATTTCCCCGATCATCACCGATCCGAAGAAGGCTGCTGAAGCGCTTGAGTGGGTCGTGAAGGAAATGGACGCGCGCTACGACGATCTTGCGACATACGGATTTAAGCATGTTGATGATTTCAACAAGGCTGTGTCTGCAGGCCAAGTGAAGGCTCTTCCGGGTCTTAATCGTGAATTGCGACCCTATCCTTACTTGCTGGTCGTTGTCGATGAGCTCGCGGACCTGATGATGGTTGCCCCGCGCGATGTTGAAGCTTCGGTTCAGCGTATTACCCAGCTTGCGCGCGCAGCTGGTATTCACCTCGTCCTTGCAACTCAGCGTCCTTCCGTTGATGTTGTCACCGGTTTGATCAAAGCGAATATTCCTTCGCGTTTGGCATTCGCGACCTCATCTTTGGCTGACTCTCGAGTGATTTTGGATCAGCCTGGTGCGGAGAAACTCATCGGTCAAGGTGACGCCCTGTACCTTCCTTCTGGCGCAAGTAAACCGATGCGTGTTCAAGGTGCCTGGGTTACTGAATCTGAAATTCATTCGATCGTTTCCCACGTTAAAGAACAGATGCAGGCACAGTACCGTCCGGATGTTCTTGCCCCCGCGAAGACCGCAAAGGTTGCCGAGGACATTGGTGACGATCTTGATGATCTCTTGGCAGCAGCTGAGCTGGTTATTTCAACTCAGCTGGGTTCGACCTCGATGCTGCAGCGAAAGCTTCGCGTTGGTTTTGCGCGAGCAGGGCGTCTGATGGACCTCCTGGAATCGCGTGAGATTGTTGGTCCTTCTGAAGGCTCGAAGGCGCGCCAGGTATTGGTAGCTCCCGAACAGCTCCCCGAAATTTTGGCCATGCTCAGGGGGGAGAGCGCACCTGAAACCACCCCCGCACCTACTCAGCAACAGGAAGTTTCTTCGTCGAATTTTGC
>CAKAPY010000204.1 GCA_916719935.1 uncultured Actinomyces sp.
ATCCTCCAGGTGTCCGAGGCCTCGACCTACAACGATGACCTCTCCTACTCACACATTGGTAAGGACATTTCCTGCAACCTGGGTTCGCTCAATATCGCGAAGACCATGGATTCCCCGGACTTCTCCAAGACCATCGAGACCGCAATCCGCGGCCTGACTGCCGTCTCCGATCTGTCGGATATCCAGTCGGTGCCTTCGATCGCCCGCGGTAACGCTATGAGTCACGCCATCGGCCTGGGCCAGATGAACCTCCACGGCTACCTCGCCCGCGAGCACGTCTACTACGGCAGCGAAGAAGCCCTGGACTTCACGAATATGTACTTTATGGCCGTCGCCTACGAGGCCATCAAGGCCTCGTGCACGATTGCCCGCGAGCGCGGAGTGAGCTTCGAGGGCTTCGAGGATTCCCAGTACGCCTCGGGCGAGTACTTCCGCAAGTACATCGACCAGGTGTGGGAGCCCCAAACTGAGCGCTGCCGCGAACTTCTTGCGGCCTCGACAATCCACCTGCCCACGCAGGAGGATTGGGCGGCTCTAGCGGCCGACGTCGCCCAGTACGGTATGTACAACCAGAACCTGCAGGCGGTCCCGCCGACCGGTTCGATCTCGTACATCAACGGCTCGACCTCGTCGATCCACCCGATCGTCTCGCGCATCGAAATCCGCAAGGAAGGCAAGATCGGTCGCGTCTACTACCCGGCGCCCTACATGACGAACGAAAACCTGGAGTACTACCAGGATGCGTACGAAATCGGCCCCGAGAAGATCATCGACACCTACGCGGTGGCCACCCAGCACGTTGATCAGGGCCTGTCGCTCACGCTGTTCTACCCCGATACGGTGACCACGCGTGACCTCAACAAGTCCTACATCTACGCATGGAGGAAGGGCATCAAGACCCTGTACTACATGCGACTGCGTCAGATGGCACTGGAAGGCACCGAAGTTTCGGGCTGCGTGTCCTGCATGCTGTGACGTTGGGCCCGTATATCGGGTAGAGCGGGGGTCGGGGAACCGGCCCCCGCATTGTATTTGTGCTGGTACGCGGGGGCGCCTCCGGGTGCGGAAAGAGGCGTGGGGGCGCGGCCTCGGAAAGTCACACGAAGTCAGGAAAAGACACAGGGCATAACCTGTGACAAACACCGACTTCATGTGGAGCAAGCTTAGAGGATGCTTGGAACGCGCCTGTACCTCAAGCCATTGCCTATGATGGAGGCATGACGCAACCTGATCCGCAAAACTCCGGACCATTCACAGCCCCCGTCCCAATGAACGCTCCGGGATACGCGGAATCCCCGCAGGTACCGCAAGTAGCAGCACCGTCTCCGGCAATGCCAGCCCCAGCCTCGGCAATGCCAGCGCCAACTCCCGTTGCACCCCAGCAGCCCCCGGTTTCCTCTCAGCCCCAGTTCGGCGCACCTCAATTCACCTACACGCCGACCACACCGACGCTGGAGGCACGCAATGTCCCCAGCACCGGCCCAGTGGTTCTTGCTCTTCTGGGCCTGTTCCTCATCGGCCTTTTCGGCTCGATTCCGGCGTGGGCATGGAGCGCTTCCGCGATCAAGAACGCTCGCTCGGCGTCCCTTCCCGAAAGTTCCTATCAGAAGGCCCTCATGGCCCGTTCTCTGGGCATCGCAGGCACAATCATTCACTCTTGCCTGGTAGTTTTCCTCATCATTTACGCGATCATCACGATCTCGCACGCGATCGGCTGAACTCATGAGCACCTCGACAAATCAAGAGCGCGCACAGCGTATTTCCGGCCAGAGTTCTACCGCTGAGTTCCGCAAGCACACCGGCAGCGATGAAGAGCTCATCCGCACGCTTCACAAACTTGATGGACGTTCATATCCCGCATACAAGTCCATCGTCGGAATGTGGGATTTCGGCAGTTTCTCGCTCTCAATCGACCGAATTCAGGCCGATCCCTACGCTCCTCCCTCGAAGGTACGTGCCATTTCCACCCCGCAGGAAATGGGGCTTCCGCAGGCCGCAATCGCCTCGCCTGATGCCCGGGCAGCGTGTGCTGATTACCTACTCCGTGCTTTCAACCGTTCCCTGCGTGAGCGGCGCCTTCATGACATTCAGGTCATGTCCCCCAGCGTCGAGATTCTTGATCGCAGTGCCTGCACCGTCAAGCCCGACCGCGTTGAATTGCGTTTTGAAGTCCGCCTGCCCGCGCGAGGCCGCACAATCCTTGGCCACCGCGCCGCACAAATTTTCGACCTCGACGTACCGGACGCGGTCCAAGATACTTTCGACTACCTGAGCGATATTCCCGAAGTTGAGCGCGAACGCGAGGGCTTGTTGCGCCATATCGCGGTTTATGAGGATTATCGCGCGCTGCAGCAGATCCTGATCGATCGCGGCTGGGTATCTTTCATCGCCAATGGTTCCGTTCTTGCTCGCCGCAGCGGAGTCTCGCAGTCCCCCATGGAGGGTGCACTTCCTTTTACTTCCCCCGCCACTCTCGAGGCCGAGGTCGAGCTTCCCCACGCGGGTGTCCTTCGCGGGATGGCAATCGAGCCCGGAGTTACGGTGATTGTCGGCGGTGGATATCACGGTAAGTCCACACTTTTGGGTGCGATTCAGCGCGGCGTTTATGCACACATTCCGGGAGACGGCCGCGAATATGTCGCAACCCTTGAGGATGCGATGAAGGTACGCGCCGCCGATGGTCGGGCGGTCACTGGCGTTGACGTCTCCTCCTTCATCACTCACCTTCCGGGGGATGCCGACACAACGCATTTCTCCACTGAGAATGCCTCAGGTTCGACATCACAGGCAGCATCCTTAATCGAGTCAATCCAATTGGGTTCGACGCTCCTACTGATTGACGAAGACACCAGCGCAACGAACCTCATGATCCGTGATGCCCGTATGCGCGAGTTGGTCCAAGCCGAAAAGGAACCGATCACTCCCCTTGTTGATCGAATTTCCTCTCTTCACAAAGATCTGGGTGTCTCAACGATCCTCGTCATGGGCGGATCGGGAGATTATCTCGATCAGGCGGATCGGGTCTTGATGATGGACCACTACCGCTGCCTAGACGTGAGCGATCGGGCCCGTCAAGTCGTCGAAGAGCTTCCTCGTGCGCATGAGAACCTGACAATGAGTGCTCCTTTGGCACAGCGCACTCCCGCGCGCTTGCGTTCCTCTGATCGACCAAAGACGAAGGCAGCAGGTTTGTCCTCAATCACCATCGACAAGATCAACCTTGACTTGGGTGATGTCGAGCAGATTGTGGACCCCGGACAGACCGAGGCGATTGCGTGGATGCTTCGCGGGCTGCTTTATTCCTA
>CAKAPY010000205.1 GCA_916719935.1 uncultured Actinomyces sp.
CTCAAGATCGTCTCTACGCCCTCATCAGCCAGGAACTTTCAGAGGTTGCAGCACGCTTGGGAACGCCTCGTCGGACCCTTCTCCTTTCAGCAACCGGCACCCAGGTTGACCAAGCGCAGCCCGGCGCTGCACTCGCCGCGATCCCCGCTGCAACTGGGAAAGCCACGACAATGTCACTCGAAGTTCCCGATGATCCGTGTGTTGTTGTCCTCTCAGCGGCAGGATCGCTCGCCAGAGTAGAAGGTGCAGATCCGATCGAAGCCGGCCCTCGCGCATCACACGATGGAATCCGTGCACAGCTTTCGACCTCTGCTCGTTCGCAGATCGCAGTCATCACCTCCGATGGCCTTGCCCACCGCATTGACGTTGTTGATCTTCCTGCGCTTCCGCGATTTGAAACTGGGTTGTCCTTCGCGGCTGCAACTCCCAGTGCCCTGCTGATCCATACCGATACTCCTGCAGTCGGTCTGCTTGATCCCGAAGCCGATACCGTCATGGCAATGGGCACACGTATGGGCGTCGTCAAGCGTTTGAAGCCCGATGTACTTCAGCGCGATGAATGGGAAGTCATCTCACTTGAAAAGGGAGATGAACTGGTGGGATTTGGCCCCAGCAGCGACACCTCCGACCTTGTTTTCATTACCTCCGACGCTCAGCTTCTTCGCACGCCGGCCGAGAAAGTCCGTCCGCAGGGGCGCACGGCCTCAGGAATGGCAGGAATGAAGCTTTCAGATGAGGCAAATGTGCTGGGATTCTGGGCAGTCAGCAGCCCGGACGAGGCCCTAGTTGTGACCGTCGCCGGTGCCGCTGGAGCGCTCCCGGGGACGGGGCAAACAACCGCAAAGGTCACTCCCCTAGCCGCATACCCCTACAAGGGACGAGGCACCCAGGGCGTACGCGTTCAGCGTTTCCTTCGTGGAGAGGATCGCTTGGATATCGCGTGGGTTGGGGATAACCCGCGGGCAGCCTCGGCTGACGGAACTCCGGTGGAACTTCCCGCACTCGACGAGCGTCGCGACGCCTCGGGAACCCCAATTACACACGCAATCGCCACTATCGGTTGAGAGAGCGGCCTAACGTTTGTCCTATCTGGGCTTAGGTGAGTGTCACCAAGTCCAGATAGGAATCGTCCCAAAGGTCTTCATCGGCATCTGGAAGAACCAGTACGCGCTCGGGGGCAAGCGCTGTCACGGCACCCGGATCGTGAGTGACCAGAACAACGGCACCCTCATAGGAATGGAGCGCGTGCAGAATTTCTTCGCGCGACGCAGGGTCCAGGTTATTCGTGGGCTCATCCAAGAGAAGAACGTTTGCCCCCGAAACAACCAAGGTTGCCAGCGCAAGACGGGTCTTTTCTCCACCTGAAAGTACGTGGGTCGGCTTATCAACGTCGTCTCCGCTGAATAGGAACTGACCCAAGACATTGCGCACATGAGTATCGTCAAACCCCGGGGCGCTATGAGCCATGTTTTCCTTAACAGTGGCATTCATATCCAAGGTGTCGTGTTCCTGAGCGTAGTAGCCAAGCTTGAGGCCATGACCGTCTTCAACTACCCCACTATCGGGTTCTTCAACGCGTGCAAGTAGGCGAAGAAGAGTTGTTTTACCCGCGCCGTTCAATCCCAAGACGACAACTTTCGAACCGCGGTCAATCGCAAGATCGACACCGGTAAAAACCTCCAAAGAACCGTAGCTCTTCGACAGGCCCTGTGCGCTCAGCGGCACTTTTCCGCAGGGAAGCGGTTCGGGGAAACGCAGCCGCGCAACCTTTTCTTGGACCTCTTCGCTTCCAACAGAGGCAACCAATTCTTCGGCGCGACGAAGCATCTGTTGTGCAGCAACGGCTTTGGTGGCCTTTGCGCGCATTTTTTCGCCCTGCGCGCGCAGTTGTTCAGCTTTCTTCAGTGCGACGGCTCGTTCTTTTCTGCGTCGCCTTTCATCTTCCTCGCGCTGCTTGAGGTATGCAGCCCATCCCAAATGGTAAATATCGACATGTGCGCGATTAGCGTCTAGGTAGAAGACCTGATTCACGGTGTCACCCAGAAGTTTCACGTCGTGGGAGATCACCAAGACCCCACCGGGGAAAGTTTTGATCCAGTCGCGGAGCCACAAAATTGAATCGTGATCAAGGTGGTTTGTCGGCTCGTCAAGCAGCAGGGTATCTGCCCCCGAAAAAAGCACACGAGCGAGTTCAACCCGTCGACGCTGACCGCCAGAGAGCGTTGAGAGAGTCTGCCCCAATACGCGATCATCTAGGCCCAAGGAGTGAGCAATCTGTGCGGCCTCTGCATTCGCCGCCCACCCGCCTGCCTGGGTAAATTCATGGTCTAGACGAACGTACCGCTCCATAGCTTTTTGCTGGCGTGCACCTTCGGTCGTCGACATTTCTTGTTCGGCACGCTTGATTTTCTTAATGATCGCGTCGATACCGCGAATCGAAATAATTCGATCGCGCGCCAGCTGGTCGGGATCACCTTCGCGCGGATCTTGGGGAAGATACCCAACAGTTCCGTTACGTGTAATTGTGCCTTCATACTGGGCCGCGCCGTGGTCTTCTTCTCCAGCCAGGAGCCGCATCGTCGTTGTCTTACCCGCGCCATTGCGACCAACTAATCCGATGCACATCCCCTTATCAATCCTGAAAGAGGCGTCTGAAATGAGCTCGCGCGGACCGATCCGCAAGGAAAAGTGAGAAACGTTGATCACTCTGTCATTCTAACGGGGTGCCCAGCGCGCGTGCCCACGCACCAAGCAGGCACAATAGAAGGGTTAATCACGCGCATAGAAAGTTGAGATTGATGACCGAGCACACCGAACGCAGCGCACAGCCTCGTGTCTACGACATTGTTGCTGTTAGCTTCGTTGCTTTCCTACTGATTTCGAATATCGCAGCAACGAAGGTCACGGCGCTTGATGCGGGCCCGATCCACCTCGTTTTCGATGGCGGTGCTGTCCTTTTCCCGCTCACCTACATCCTTGGTGACGTTCTCTCCGAGGTTTACAGCTTTGCTCGGGCACGTAGGGTCATCATCATGGGCTTCGCTGCCTCTCTCTTGGCCTCGCTGACTTTCTGGGTCGTACAGTCAATTCCGGCGGGCCCCGGCTACGAAAATCAGGATGCTTTTGTTGCAGTCCTCGGTTTTGTTCCGCGCATTGTTGCCGCATCGATCTGCGGATATTTGGTAGGCCAGCTCATGAACTCGCTGGTTTTGGTGAAAATCAGGCAGCGCTGGGGCGCCAAGCACTTGTGGGCACGTCTGATCGGTTCAACCCTGGTTGGCGAAGCTTTCGAT
>CAKAPY010000206.1 GCA_916719935.1 uncultured Actinomyces sp.
CCCAGCGCACTGAACTCAAGCGTGGTTTATCGGCACGCCACATGCAGATGATCGCGATTGGTGGCGCGATCGGTACCGGCCTCTTCGTCGCTTCGGGCGCAACAATCTCAACGGCTGGCCCCGGCGGTGCTCTGGCCGCCTACGCCGTTATTGGCCTCATGGTCCTTCTGCTCATGCAATCTCTTGGCGAGATGAGCGCACACATGCCCGTCGCGGGATCTTTCCAGACCTACGCCACGCGTTTCGTGAGCCCTTCATTCGGTTTTGCAATGGGCTGGAACTACTGGTTCAACTGGGCGATTACCGTCGCAGCTGAACTTGTGGCATCGGGATTGGTGATGTCTTACTGGTTGCCAGATGTTCCCTCGTGGGTTTGGGCCATTTCCTTCCTTGTCTTACTGACTGTTCTTAACGCCTTGAGTGCCCGTGTCTATGGCGAGGCAGAATTCTGGTTTGCCCTGATCAAGGTCATCACCGTCATCATCTTCCTGATTTCTGGCACCCTGATGATTTTCGGAATCTTCAACGACTCTCCGGGAGTGCAGAACTGGACGGCCGGTGACGCTCCCTTCCACGGCGGATTCTTGGCCATCATCTCGGTCTTCATGATCGCAGGCTTCTCTTTCCAAGGAACCGAACTTGTCGGTGTTGCAGCAGGCGAATCGTCTAATCCTCGCCGCGATGTGCCTCGAGCAATCAAGACCGTGTTCTGGCGCATCATGTTCTTCTACATTGGCGCAATCGCCATCATCGGAACATTGATTCCTTACACCGATCCGAACCTGCTGCGCGATTCTGCCTCGGATATTGCATACTCGCCCTTCACCTTGGTCTTTGAGCGTATGGGTGTCGCCGCCGCGGCAGCCGTCATGAACGCCGTCATTCTGACCGCGATTCTCTCCGCAGGAAACTCTGGACTCTACGCATCCACTCGTATGCTTCACTCGATGGCACTGAGTGGCCAGGCTCCTCGCTTCTTTGGAAAGGTCACCAGCCACGGCGTGCCGATCTACGCAATGCTCGCGACCTCGGCTGTTGGTGCACTGGGATTCGTTGCAGCACTGGTGAGTGAAGACACCGCTTACACGTGGTTGCTCAACGTTTCAGGCCTCTCCGGATTCATCGTTTGGCTGGGTATTGCGGCATGCCACTGGCGTTTCCGTCGGGCATACGTCAAGCAAGGACGCTCCCTTGATGAGCTTCCCTACAAGGCGCCCTTCTTCCCCTTCGGTCCGATCTTGGCCTTCACCATGTGCTTGATCGTTCTGCTGGGCCAGAATTACGAGGCCGTCTTCCGTGGCCAGCTCCTGCAGGTTGCCTCCTCGTACATCGGCCTTCCGATCTTCTTGCTCATCTGGTTGGGCTACCACCTGGTGAAGAAGGATCGTACCGTCAGCTTGGACGAAATGGACGTTGAGGGCGTGACCATCACGCCTGAAGAGGCATGAGCCGCTAGCTCTTAAACGCAATTCGGGGGAGGCACTTTCTGCCTCCCCCGAATTATTTGCCAGTGCATGGGGGCTGTAATCAATAGAGAGCAAAAAGTGCGTTGTGATACGTCGCAGCTCTCTACATTCCCAAATGCCCGCAGCGCGCTGCAGCGTATGAGTGTCTACCTCGGCGGTTCGATGTTTACTTGCGCGGGCATATTGAGGATTCCCACGGGGCAGCTCACTCCATTTGGCCCATGATTGCAATAGCCATCAGGGTTCTTTTCTAAGTAGGCCTGGTGGTAGTCCTCGGCCAGGTAAAAAGGGCCACCTGACTGGGCAAAGCAGGCCCCGGCCTCGCCAATCGTCGTATAGCAGCGGGCTCCCAGCACCGCGCGTTCCAACTCAGCCACCCACGCAGCGCGCAGAAGCGATGCCACCTCAGCCTGCCTCGGCGTCGTCACCCAAATTGCACTGCGGTACTGAGTGCCTACGTCATTCCCATGACGGTTGGGGCGAGTGGAATCGTGGTTCTCGAAGAAGGTTTTGATGAGGCTCGCTCCGCCTTCGCCGGTTACGGAAGGGTCGTAGACAACAGCAACGGTCTCGGCGTGGCCCGTGCGTCCTGTACAGACCTCTCGGTAGGTGGGGTTTGCGTTTCCGCCGCCCATGTAGCCCACGGCCGTTGCCCACACGCCTTTTTGGCGCCAGAAGATACGCTCAACACCCCAGAAGCAACCTGCGGCAAGGTAGAGCACCTCGAAGCCGTTGGGGACCGGATCGGTCGCACGCGTCCCATTCACCGGGTGAAGTTCAAGCTCACTCAAAATTGGGTGCCTGCCTCCCGGAATATCTGCGGGAAGAGTGCCCGCGGTAGGGGAGTCTAGGTAGCGCTCGGCGTCCTTTGGCAGACGAGGCCAGTCTTGGTGTGGTCCTGCGGCGTAGCGCTGAGTAGTGGGTGAAGGATTATCGGTCATCTTTGGCTCCTTCAGTTTTGGGTCGTGGGCGAGGTGAAAACTGTCGTAGAGGGATCGTGTCGTCTGCCCCGTATTCTATGGCGATACCCAAGCTTTGGCAGATAAAGATACTCACCCTTGGCACATAAAAATGTGGCCCCTGCAGTTTCCTGCAAGGACCACATCAAGCGATTAAATCAGCCGAGCGACTGGACGCGACGGGCAAGCTTGGACTTGCGGTTCGCGGCCTGGTTGCGGTGAATAACGCCCTTCGAGACGGCCTTGTCGAGCTTACGCGATGCGACGCGCAGAGCTTCGATAGCTGCTTCCTTGTCGCCAGCCTCGACGGCTTCGCGAGTCTTGCGCACCAGGGTCTTCAGTTCAGACTTGACTGCCAGGTTGCGCTGACGGCGCTTCTCGTTGGTGCGGATCCGCTTGATCTGAGACTTAATGTTCGCCACAGTCGGATTACTCCTTGGTCTTTCGTTCGTACAGGTCGGTGAGGGCTGTGTCAGTGTCGGGACTGGGGCATGGGGACACCCGCAAACGACTCTAACCAGACCCCCTGCCCGACCAGGCTGGGAGTCCGAAGGACAACTCTAGCAGAAATCGAAGCGCAGAACGACCTCCGATATCCCTATAAAAGCCCGATAAATGGTGAGAACGCACACCCTATCGGCGTGGAATTGGCACCCCGGTGCTTACTAATGGGACGATAGACCAGACGTCACAACCCTTCCGGAGGTCTTGCTTGTCCCCGATTCCTACTCCTGAGCAGCTCGCGCAGATCCAACCCGCGGCCACTGCGCAGGAACGTATCCGTAATTTCTGCATCATCGCTCACATCGATCACGGCAAGTCCACTCTGGCTGACCGTATGCTCCAACTCACCGGTGTGGTCGC